>NZ_JBITPM010000041.1:0-58709 GCF_050467905.1 Pseudalkalibacillus sp. NRS-1564
GATCAATTCGTTTCTTTCAATGTCGTTTTCAGCGACTTTATTAATATACCATATTAACTCCGTCAGCGTCAATAACTTTTTTGAAATTCTTTTTGGCGTCAACCGCATTGTTGCGGCGACCTATATAAATATACAGGTAGTTGTACTATTTGGCAAGGGGTATTTTAAATTAATTTGTACTTTTTTTCAAAATCCGCCTATACTTCGAAATCTCCGCTTCTGTAGCCGTTCTTTTATAGATACCTAATAGAAGGTGATATCGTTCTTCCATCGCTCTTTTAATTAGTCCATCGATTCGATTGTTATCCAGATCTAACAGTAGCTCTTCCATTTCTCTTTTAAGTAAGTATTCGATTTCCTTCATCTCTTTAAAGTTTACTAAGAATCCAATCATCTGAACCTCTCCTTCCTCAAACCAGTATGACCTAAGCTTTTAAGAAATATGTGTCTCCTCTAGAGTTTGTACATAGTTAAGAAACTTTTCGCATATGAATGGGACAAAGGGGGTGCATGATGAGGTTTTTTTGGATTTGGAATGGCATGCGAATAAAGCAAGGACTGATTATAGTTACAGCCGCTTTCTTTGCTGCAATTATTCTTTTTATTGAAGGTGGGGACCTCGCTGTATTTACAAATAACAACGTCCCGCTCGCAATTGATCACGTGAAAAGCGAGGATAAACGTCTTGCATTAACCTTTGATATTAGTTGGGGCGAGACAAAAGCTCTACCTATTCTTGAAGAGCTAAAACAAAATAAAGTGAAAGCCTCATTCTTCATTTCGGGAGCCTGGGCTGAACGTCACCCTGAAATTGTCGAGCAAATTGCAAAAGATGGACACGAAATCGGGAACCTTGGATATCGATATGAGAACTATACGTCAATGAAAGACGAGGAAATAAAAAAGGACATTATTCGTTCTAATGAAGCAATCAAAAAAGTAACAGATGACCAACCAGAATTACTAAGACCACCAAATGGAAACTTTGATAAACGTGTTCTTATTCTATCTGAGAAGTTTAATTACACAGTCATTCATTGGAGTCTCGATTCAGAAGACTGGAAAAACCCAGGAGTAGACAAAATTGTTCAGAATGTAACAACACAAGCTGATCCGGGAGATATCATTCTTATGCATGCATCTGATTCCGCTAAACAAACAGTTGAAGCCATTCCAGAAATGATCTCTCTTCTAAAAAAGGAAGGCTATTCTTTTGTCACAGTCAGTGAACTCGTATCTAATGCAAAAATAAATACCAAGGAAGTAAAATAAGCAGCCCTCCGATTAGGAGAGCTGCTTTTGTGTATTAAGCTTCTTTTCGAATTAATCGATGAAGTGTTAGCAATTGCCATACATTACTCACCAATAGCGGAATCAAAATAAGCCAGAGCCATTTTGGATCATTACTTTGCAGGCCAGGAATCCACTCAAGAATGGTTACAACAACAATAAAGAAAAGAGCTGGAATAAAGGCCTGCTTATTCGTTTCTTTTTGCTTAATATATGCTGTTACCAATCCAATAATCAAAATAAAAAGAGCGGTCAAGATATAACTTAGAATACTCTCTCCTTTTTTAGCAAAAACAGCATAGCGGAAGTAGACAAGATCGAATAGAGCGACCGCAATAAGTACGACTTGTATCGTATTCCAAAGCTTTACTGATTTAAAGATACCAAGACCAAAACGATGAATTGTTAAATAGGCAAAGAATCCCATCTGACTAATCAAACTAAAGATACTAGATACTCCCAGTAACCAGAGTATCACAATGAGGAACGAAACAAATTCTCCATTTTTCAGATCCGTCCAATACTGTGACCAATCTAAAACAATCCCTGTGAGCATACCTGCTGTTGATCCAATCAGAAGGGTTGTAAAAAATAAGTAAACAAGATTTCTTGTTTTCAAAATCAAACCCCCGTAAACGTTAATGGTGCTTCTATGTTGAATTGTACCAATGCCACTTTTAAATTGCCACCCTTCCTTTATTCACCGGGTATAAATTCACAGTTTCGCCTAATATTAAGGTTAACACCTCGAGAAAGGAGCACAGACTTATGAGTCATGGATTCAAACTGCTTGCTCTTGGATTAACTATTCTTTTAATAACCGGATGTGCCTCGGGTTCTGCTGAAGGATCTCAGGCTAATTACGAAGAAACGAAAAAGATGCTTGTCGATCTACTTAAATCAGATGATGGCAAGAAAGCAATTCAAGAAGTCATGTCAGATGAAGAAATAAAAAAACAACTTGTTATGGAACAGCCATTTGTGAAAGAAACCATACAAAAAGTACTAACAACTGAAGAAGGAAAAGATTACTGGCAAGAAATGCTGAAAGATCCTGCGTTCGTTGAGAACTTTGCCAAGAACATTCAAAGTGAAAATGAGAAATTATTTAAATCACTGATGGATGATCCAGAATACCAGGAAAAAATGATGGATCTCTTGCAAGATCCCGTAATGGAAAAACATTATTTACAACTACTCGAAAGTAAACAATCGAGACAGCAAATTAAAGACCTTATATCCGAAACATTTGAAAGTCCGTTATTCCAGGCCAAAATCCAGGAAATGTTAACTGGAATTACTTCTGAACAACTAAAATCATCTGAGAGCGGTAATAAGAAAGAAGAAAACACAGACAATACCGAATCAGATAGTGGCGAAGGATCAAATTCTGGTCAGAAATAATCTGCATAATAAAAGGACATGCGCTCGCATGCCCTTTTATTATTATTTTGCTGTTCTTTTTAAGATTTCTTGTGCAATGTGAAGATATTGCTGTCCAATCGGATGATCTTCTTGATAAACAGAAGGTGCAAATTCTTCATCATTAAAATCTGGCTGCCCAAGAGGAAGTCTACCAAGAATGTCAGTTGTTAACTCGGAAGCTAACTTATCGCCTCCACCTTGACCAAACACATATTCTTTCTCGCCTGTTACTTTACTCTCAAAGTAAGACATGTTTTCAACAACACCAAGCACTTCATGTTTCGTTTTAAGCGCCATAGCACCCGCTCTCGCAGCTACAAAAGCTGCTGTGGCATGAGGAGTGGTCACAATGATCTCTTTTGAAGCCGGAAGCATCGTATGAACATCAAGTGCTACATCTCCCGTTCCTGGCGGTAAATCTAGAAGCAGGTAATCTAACTCTCCCCAATCTACTTCACTAAAGAAGTTGTTCAGCATTTTCCCAAGCATAGGACCACGCCAAATAACAGGAGCGTTATCTTCTACGAAAAAGGCCATAGACATTACTTTAACGCCAAACCGCTCAACGGGATAGATTTTTTCGTTTTCCACTTTTGGTCTTGTTTCAATCCCCATCATATCCGGTACACTAAATCCATAAATATCTGCATCGATAATGCCGACCTTTTTTCCAAGACGGGCAAGTGACGTTGCAAGATTTACGGTAACAGTTGATTTACCTACGCCACCTTTTCCACTTGCCACTGCGATAAACTGTGTTTTACTTTCTGGAGAAAGCAACGACGGGAGGTCAGGATTAGCAGACGTTCCCTCAGGAAGCTCTTCATCCGCTAACTGTTCAAATCGCAATCCAACAGATTCGGCCCCTTCGCCTTTTAAAGTGTTGACGATTTCTTGCTGCACCTTCATCTGCTCAGCTGATTCAGTTTGAGCAAGAGCAACCTTAACACTGACATAGCCTTCTTTCGTTTTCACATCACGAATCGTGATACTTTTATGTAAAATAGGATCTTGCACCTTTTGTAGTAATTCAACGACTTGATCTTTCGTTAACATGGAGGCACCACCTTCTCTGAATTCGATTACATTGCTAGTATAACATATCATTCAGAGAGTTTTGACTTCGGTGCTTGAAGGATATACCAAATCAACGGAAGAGTATAGAACGTAAAACGAGCCAGTATTTTCTTTATTCCTCCGGTACTGGCTCATTTGTCGTATATCGAATAATGCCCTGATAAATAGAGGCTGCGACTTTATTTTGATAAGTTTCAGTATTTAGTAACTCCCTCTCAGTTGGATTAGAAAGGAAACCAACTTCAACAAGAGCTCCTGGAATTTCAGCCTCTCTTAGTAAATATACACTATCCATGTTTTTAGCCAGTCGATTCGTGTTTTCCAGGTTTCGCTTAATTTCAGCCTGAATAAAACGAGATATGGCCTGACTCTCATCATTAACAGGATTATAAAACGTTTGAGCGCCACTCCATTTAGAAGATGGAATCGCGTTTAGATGAATACTCACAAAAAGATCGTTACTTCCCTCATTAATCAACTCAACTCGTTTTCTTAAATCTTCAGCTTTTCGATTGCTAAGTCCCTTTGTTCCATCTGCTGCTAAATCTGTATCCGTCTCACGTGTCATAATAACAAGTGCTCCCGCTTCTTGGAGATAATCTCTTAACTTAAGAGAGATCGTTAACGCAATATCTTTTTCAACTACGTTATCACCAACAGCTCCTCCATCAGCCCCTCCATGTCCAGGGTCAATGACAATGACCTGTCCTGATAAAGGAAGATGCCAGGCATCCCAAGAAGAATCAATAGCGAATTTGTAATTAATAATAAATAACAGCACGATGATTCCAGTGGCAACGCCAAATCGCTTATACCACTTTTTCATATCCCACTAACACCGCCCCTTATTTTGTCCTATCTTATCTATATGGGACGGGTAGCTGAATTAGTCATAGAACTTAAGCAATTTATTGTAATCGAAGTCGACGCCTCATCGTTCCTTTTTCATAGCCTGCTTTCCACCAATTCGAAACAAATACATCACACGTAATATGTAATGATTCTTCGTAAACCGCTGACGTTTTCCAGAAAAGCCAATAATCAAACAACGCTTCAATTAATGCTTTCTCTAATTTGAAGCACCGTTTATGCGCTGTCGACATTGATTCTCCAGAATAAGAAAACTTGCTATACTCAGCACCAAGTAAATACGCTTCAATCGCAATGTCCATACAAACATTCTCCACATCACCTTTATACAGAATAGCCTCTGAGAAAAATGGAGAAAACAGTTCTCTTATGTTATCCGATAACTCTTTCAATGAAATTTCAATCAACACTCGTCGTTCGAATTCAAGGCGTTTATGACGCTGACGTTCCTTGAATACAGTAATAACGTTGTCCGTCTCACCCATCCTCTCGAATCATATTGTTTTAGTCTCACTCAAGAGTTGGGGAGTATACAGCAAATAAATTGGTAATTCATTCAGCCTTCATAATGAATAATTCTCAAGTCTTTTGTTAAAAAGACCATAGTAGAAAATCTTTTCTAAATACAAAAAAACCCCCGGCCATAGGCCAGAGGTTTTGAAAACCATATTAACGTTTTGAGAACTGAGGTGCGCGACGTGCTGCTTTAAGACCGTATTTTTTACGTTCTTTCATACGAGCATCACGTGTTAGGAAGCCAGCACTCTTAAGTGTTGCGCGTGATTCCGGATCAGCTTGTAGTAGTGCACGAGCGATACCGTGACGAATTGCGCCTGCTTGTCCAGTGAATCCACCACCGTTAACATTTACGAAAATATCGTAAGTGCCTTCAGTACCAGTTTCTACTAGTGGTTGCTTAGAGATAAGCTTAAGTGTTTCAAGATCGAAATAGTCATCGATTTCACGGTTGTTAATAACCATACGTCCGTTACCAGGAAGTAAACGTACGCGTGCTACAGAGTTTTTACGTCGGCCAGTGCCGTTGTATTGTACTTGTGCCAAGTTAATTCCCTCCTTTTAATTATCCTCTTAGTTCGTATTTTTCAGGCTGTTGTGCCTGGTGATTGTGCTCGCTACCAGCGAATACATGAAGCTTTTTAATCATTTGGCGACCAAGGCTGTTCTTTGGAAGCATACCTTTGATTGCAAGTTCAAGCATTTGCTCAGAACGGTTAGTACGCATTTCAAGAGCATTTCTTGATTTCAAACCACCTGGGTGTCCACTATGACGGTAGTACATCTTGTCGTTAAGTTTGTTACCAGTTAGTTCAATTTTCTCAGCGTTAAGGATGATCACATGATCACCAGTGTCAACGTGAGGTGTGAAAGTTACTTTGTTTTTACCGCGCAGGATCGCTGCTACTTCACTTGCTAGACGGCCAAGTGTTTGACCTTCAGCGTCAACGATATACCATTTACGTTCTACTTCGTGGCCTTTAGCCATAAATGTTGTACGCATGAGTTTCCCTCCTAAAATCAATCCAATTTATTTTAAAACTAGCACAGAATTTTCATTGTCAGTTGTCAGTCAGATTTCTAAATCCGGGGCAAGTGGATGTAGAAATACCAAAGAATATCTTATAATACTGGGGCGAAAATGTCAAGTGTTTGGGAACTTTCTTTCCTTTTTCACCTATACGAGACTTCCAATAAATAAAGCCCATGTGGTGGTGCCGTCTTTCCCGCAGTGTTTCGATCTTTTGCTTCTAAAATGGTCACCATTTCATTCGCTGAGCGCCGCCCTCTCCCTATCTCAAGGAATGTCCCCATTAAAATGCGAACCATATTGTATAGGAAGCCGCTTCCTTCAAAGGTAAAAACGAGTTCATCCTGAATTCGCTCAATTTCTATTCGGTAGATGGTCCTCACTTTATTCTTCACATCAGTCTTACTAGCACAAAAGGATGTAAAGTCATGCTCCCCAATGAGGTGAGCGGCTGCACGCCTCATCTCTTTAACATTGAGCGGATGAGGATCATGTACGGCATAGTTTCTTCTAAAAACATCTGAAGCTGCACCATTATGCACTCGATATTGATAGGTTTTGCGAACGACATCATACCTCGCATGGAAATCGCTTGGAGCGGTTTCAGTGTGTAAAACCCTCACATCCTGTGGGAGCTGAGCGTTTAATGCCCGTGTCCAATTATCAGAAGGAATCGAAAGCGGGGTGTCAAAATGAATAATCTGCCCGTGAGCATGCACCCGAGCATCCGTTCTTCCTGATCCGGTAATACCAATAGATGCGCCCTTATGCATCTGCTTCAGGGCACACTGCACTTCCTCTTGAACTGTGCGGCCATTTGGCTGAATTTGATAACCATTAAAAGCCGTCCCGTCATAAGAGAGGGTCATTTTTATTCGTTGCATCACATTCTCCCCTAACTTCTTAGAAGCAGCAAACTAACACATAGAAGGAGGAGGATAAGAAATAAGGCAGTATCTTTTCCAGACCACTTCAGTAATCGGATGCTGGTTCTTCCTTCTCCCCCACGATATCCTCTAGCTTCCATTGCCATAGCAAGATCTTCAGCACGCTTAAATGCACTTACAAAGAGAGGTACTAGCAGAGGAACAATGCTCTTCAATCGTTCTTTAATTGGTCCACTAGAAAATTGCGCACCTCGTGCAGATTGTGCTTTCATAATCTTCTCAGTTTCTTCTAGAAGCGTCGGAATAAACCGAAGAGCAATAGACATCATGAGAGCAAACTCATGAACAGGAAGACCAATTTTTTTCATAGGCCCAAGTAACGTTTCAATACCTACTGTAATATCAATAGGCGTTGTCGTCAGAGTTAACAAGGAAGTAATCATGATTAAAAACAATAGCCGGAGTGAAATAAATACACCTTGCTTCAAGCCACCTTCATAAACTTCAAGAAAACCAAAATCAAACAGCAGCGGTCCCTCTTTCGTTAAAAACACATGAAGAAGAAACGTTAAAATGATAACAAGTAAAATTGGTTTTAAACCATTATAGATATAGCGTAATGGTAATTTGGATACCAGGATCGCTAGAAGTGTAAAACCACCAAGTAATGCGTAGGTAATCCAATTGTTAGCCAAGAAAACGATAATAACAAATAGAAACGCCGTTAGCAACTTCGCTCTTGGATCAAGTTTATGAATAAAGGATTGACCTGGTACGTATTGACCAATAATAATATTTTGCATCAAGAATCATCTCCTTTCTGCAAAATAGACAGGGCTGCATCAACTGCCGAGTCAAGAGTAAATACACTTTTTGGCAGACTGAGATTAAAGCGTTCTTCTAGCCGATGAATGAACTTAACAGTTTCTGGTACATCGAGACTTAGTTTCTTTAACGCATCGGAATTAGCGAAAATTTCCTCAGGTTTACCCTGAAGTGCCACACCGCCCTTTTCCATTATGGCAATCTCATCGGAATACTGCGCTGCATCTTCCATGCTATGGGTCACTAGAATCGTAGTGAGACCCTCCTCCTGATGTAAACGATAGAAGAGACTCATAATCTCCTTTCGTCCTTTAGGATCTAGTCCAGCAGTAGGTTCATCCAGAATTAGAATAGATGGTTTCATCGCTAGTACTCCTGCAATAGCTACTCTGCGCATTTGGCCACCACTCAAATCAAACGGTGAACGGCTAAGGTATGATTGATCAAGTCCCACTTGTTCAATTAACCTCGCTGCACGCTGTTTCGCTTCTTCTTCTGATACTCCAAAATTACGAGGACCAAAGATAATATCTTTCTCTATAGTCTCTTCAAACAACTGATGTTCTGGATATTGAAAAACGATCCCTACATGCTCTCTTAGGGCTTTTAAGCGTTTTTCTTTCTCGCCAGCTCGAATCAAAAAGTCGCCAATCTGAATGCTTCCTTTTGTAGGTTTAAGTAACCCATTTAAATGCTGGATCAGCGTTGATTTGCCTGAGCCTGTATGCCCAATAATCGTTTGGAAAGTACGTGCTGGGATAGATAACGATATTTCAGAGAGCGCTTTTCTTTCGAAAGGGGTCCCTCTACCATAAGAATGCTCTAAATCTTTGATTGTAATGTCCATAGCTCATTCACCAGTTCCTCTTGAGATAAAGTAAGCTTTGAGAAATCATAGCCTTTCTCACTGAGTGCTCGCTGCACCTGAAGTGGAAACGGCAAATCTAAACCAATTTGCTCAAGCATGTCACCTTTCTTAAACACATCAACCGGAAGACCTTCATCAATGACCTCTCCTGCATTCATGACGATCAATCGATCAGCTTGTGCAGCTTCTTCGAGATCATGGGTGATAGAGATCACCGTCATGCCTTCTTCGTCTTTAAGCTCACGCATCGTTTGAAGCACTTCTTTACGACCAGCTGGATCTAGCATAGAAGTGGCTTCATCTAGGATGACAATGGATGGTCTTAAGGCAATAATCCCAGCAATCGCTACACGTTGCTTTTGACCACCTGAGAGACGGTGTGGCTCTTGATTAAGGTAATCTGCCATCCGCACCTTATTCACACTCTCATGGATGCGCTCCAACATTTTTTCGCGTGCCATTCCGTTATTTTCAAGACCAAAAGCTACATCATCACGCACAGACGTACCTACAAACTGATTGTCTGGGTTTTGAAATACGATCCCCACTCTTCTTCTAATTTCCCAAATACTTTCCTCATCTCTACTGTTATATCCTTCTACGGTAACGTCGCCTTTTTCAGGAAGTTGCAGCCCATTTAGAAGCTTTGCAAGTGTCGACTTCCCAGAACCATTATGTCCTACGATCGCTAGCCATTCACCCTTATGAACAGATAATGAAACATCATGCAATACATGGGGTTGCTCTTCCTGATACCGAAAGGATACATTTTGAACGGTGATTAGTTCTTCCATACTCGTTCCTCCTGCCTCTGCTAATTTCAAGCGGTGATCGCTTCAGGCAATATACTGGTGCGAAAAAAAGGCGGGCAGATGGAACCGCCGCTTTTTCCTATCAGTATAATAAGCTTTTTAATGCGTGATATTAACTGTACTTATCCTATAAAAAAACGCACGAAAAAAGGGCATAGAATCAGTATCCAATGTCGAGATCCTGTCCCGCCCTTTTAATCAAGTGCGTCTTATACTAGCTCGATGATAACCATTTCAGCACCGTCACCGCGGCGTGGTCCAAGTTTACGGATACGAGAGTAACCGCCTTGACGCTCTGCATAACGAGGAGCGATATCGCTGAATAGTTTTTGAACTGCATCTTGACCGCTTTCTTGATCCGCTACTTCGTTACGGATGAAAGAAGCTGCTTGACGACGTGCGTGTAGATCTCCGCGTTTACCAAGCGTAATCATTTTGTCGATGAAAGAACGAAGTTCTTTCGCCTTTGATTCTGTCGTTTCAATACGTTCATTGATGATCAAATCTGTAACAAGGTCACGGAATAGCGCTTTACGCGTATCACTAGTACGACCTAACTTTTGGTATGCCATGAAGTATTCCCTCCTTTGTTGTTTATAAAATCAACAACTTTAAATATCTATTCTTCGTTACGAAGTCCAAGCCCAAGCTCTTCAAGCTTCTCTTGTACTTCTTCAAGTGACTTACGTCCAAGATTACGAACTTTCATCATGTCTTCTTCAGACTTCTGAGTCAATTCTTGAACTGTATTAATGCCAGCACGCTTCAGGCAATTGTATGAACGAACTGAGAGATCAAGCTCTTCGATAGTCATCTCAAGCACTTTCTCTTTTTGATCCTCTTCTTTTTCGACCATGATTTCAGCATTTTGAGCCTGGTCCGTTAAACCAACAAAAATGTTTAAATGTTCATTTAAAATCTTTGCACCTAACGAAACAGCTTCTTCAGGACGAATGCTTCCATCTGTCCAAACATCAAGGGTTAGTTTGTCATAATTTGTTACCTGGCCAACGCGAGTGTTTTCAACCTGGTAGTTAACACGAGAAACAGGTGTGAAGATCGAGTCAACCGGAATTACACCGATTGGCTGTTCATCATTTTTGTTTCCTTCCGCTTGTACATAGCCTCTTCCACGAATTGCAGTAACTCGCATCTGGAAACGCGCACTAGCAGAAAGGGTAGCAATATGAAGGTCAGGGTTTAAGATCTCCACGTCGCTGTCATGAGTAATATCTCCTGCTGTTACCGTTCCTGGTCCTTGTACATCAACAACCAATGTCTTCTCTTCTTCAGAGTAAACTTTCATAGCTAACTTCTTAAGATTGAGAATGATAGTTGTTACATCTTCATGTACGCCTTCAATTGTAGAGAACTCATGGAGTACTCCTTCAATTTGTACGGATGTGACAGCAGCACCAGGAAGTGAAGATAACAGGATACGACGAAGGGAGTTACCCAGGGTAGTTCCATAACCACGCTCTAATGGTTCTACAACAAACTTACCGTATTTTGCATCCTCGTTGATAGCTACCGCTTCAATTTTTGGCTTTTCGATTTCGATCATCCAACAAACCCTCCTTCAAAACGTCGAACTTCGGTTAGACATGCTGTCTAACCGAATAATCCCCTTAGGTGGTTCAAATACCAACAACCTAATTATGATTCGTCAACCGTCAACAATTTATACATTATCATTATTGACATGTTCATCAATTGTATACCGATAGATTGAATCTTTCCATAAGAGATTGTTCAAAACCAGGCATTCTCCCGAAGGGAACATCTACGTTTTTGAACTCTCTACTACCTTAGACTCTACGACGTTTTGGCGGACGGCAGCCGTTATGAGGTACTGGAGTTACGTCACGGATCGCAGTAACCTCTAGACCTACAGCTTGAAGTGCACGAATTGCAGCTTCACGACCAGCACCAGGGCCTTTAACAGAAACTTCTACAGTTTTCATGCCGTGCTCCTGTGCAGTTTTACCTGCAGTTTCAGCAGCCATTTGAGCAGCGAATGGAGTAGACTTACGAGAACCTTTGAAGCCCATGTTTCCGGAAGTTGCCCAAGAAATCGCATTTCCGTGAGTATCAGTAATCGTAATGATTGTGTTGTTAAAAGTGGAACGGATATGAGCTACTCCACTCTCAACATTCTTTTTCACGCGCTTTTTACGTGTATTTGCTTTACGTTGTTTAGCCATTTGTTAATTACCTCCCTTACTTCTTCTTGTTAGCTACTGTACGGCGAGGGCCTTTACGAGTACGAGAGTTGTTCTTCGTATGTTGACCTCGCACAGGAAGACCACGACGGTGGCGGATACCACGATAAGAACCGATTTCAATTAGACGTTTAATGTTAAGTGAGATTTCACGACGAAGATCACCCTCAACCTTAATTTTGTCTACTACTTCACGGATTTTTCCGAGCTCTTCTTCAGTTAAGTCGCGTACACGAGTGTCTTCAGAAACACCAGCGTCAACTAGAACTTGTTTCGCAGTTGTTTTACCGATTCCATAAACGTAAGTTAACGCGATTACGATGCGCTTTTCGCGTGGAACATCAATACCAGCAATACGTGCCATTACGTTGCACCTCCTTATATATTAGCCTTGTTTTTGCTTATGCTTTGGATTTTCACAGATAACCATGACTTTCCCTTTACGGCGAATAACTTTACATTTTTCACACATTGGTTTTACTGACGGTCTTACTTTCATTATTTTAACCCTCCTTATATTCGGAGATTAATTTCTTATTTATATCGATACGTGATACGACCACGTGATAAGTCATATGGAGAAAGCTCAACAGTTACTTTGTCACCTGGTAGAATACGGATGTAATGCATACGTATCTTTCCGGATACGTGAGCAAGAATCTTATGACCGTTTTCGAGTTCTACTCGAAACATTGCATTCGGTAGAGGTTCGATAACCGTGCCTTCCATTTCAATTACTTCTTCTTTAGCCATCTACTTGCTCTCCCTCCTTTAAATCAATGACGTGTTCATTCATATACTTTGAGATCGCGAAACGTAGCTTGCCATTTGTGACACGGCCCGTTTCTTCAAGACTTCGCTTTACCTCAGGAGATATATACTCTACCAGCTCAAGGTGTGCGAGGTTCTTCCGCTTAGGACGATCAAACTTTCGTTTGTCACCATCGGCTAAGAAAACATAACGTTCATCAACAATCCCTACAATCACGCTATATTGATCAGCGTCTCTTCCCCGTCTATTCCAAACGATCTGACCGATCTCGGGAACGGTATCCGACTCTTTCACGAACCATCACCTTCACTTAGGCTTTTGTTAGTATTTCATATCCTTCTTCTGTAACGGCAATCGTATGCTCGAAATGAGCACAGTTCTTACCGTCAGTTGTTACTACAGTCCAATTATCCGAAAGTGTTCGAACGTAGCGAGAGCCCAGATTCACCATTGGCTCTACTGCAAGGACCATCCCCTGCTTAAGCCTCGGTCCTTTTCCTGGAGGACCGTAATGGGGAATTTGAGGATCTTCATGAAGGTCCTGACCTACACCATGACCAACATATTCTCGTACAATCGAAAAACCCTCAGCTTCGGCATATGCTTGGATCGCATGAGAAATATCAGAAAGCCTCCTACCGGCCTTCGTCTCATTCAACCCTTTATATAACGATTCCTCGGTAACTTTTAACAACCGTTCGTCTTCTTCTGAGATAGTGCCAACAGGATAGGTCCAGGCTGAATCGCCATGATAACCATTATACTTAGCACCAATATCAATGCTAATTATATCTCCCTCCGCCAACACGCGATCTCCTGGAATACCATGTACAAGCTCTTCATTGACTGAAGCGCATATACTTCCAGTAAATCCATTGTAACCCTTAAAGGAAGGAATTGCACCAAGCTGACGAATAAACCGATCGGCAATCGTATCCAGCTCTTTTGTCGTAACTCCAGGCTTGATGTGCTTCTGTAGTTCTTGATGTGTTAACGCGACAATTTTGCCTGCTTCTCGCATGATATCAAGTTCACGAGGAGTCTTGCAAATAATCATTACGACAACCCTTTTAGGAGTTGGTCGACATCTTCAAACACCTCATTGATGTCTCTGTTGCCATCAATCGTTTTAAGATAGCCCTTGCCTTCATAAAAGGTCAACAATGGCTGCTGTTGCTGCTTGTTGACTTCGAGGCGAGTTCGCACAGTTTCTTCCTTATCATCATCACGTTGATAAAGTTCTCCACCGCACTTATCACAAATTCCATCTTCTTTAGGTGGATTAAAGATTACGTGATAGGTTGCTCCACAATTTCGGCAAACGCGACGTCCAGTCAAACGCTGCATGAGTTGATCTTCCTCGACTGCAATGTTTACCACGTAGTCAAGTTTTTTACCAAGATCGGCTAAGATCGTTTCAAGCGCATCAGCCTGTGCGACGGTTCTTGGAAAACCATCGAGGAGAAATCCTTTTTCGCAATCATCTTTTCCTAAACGCTCCCGTACTATACCGATAGTTACTTCATCAGGTACGAGGTTTCCAGAATCCATGTACTCTTTTGCTTTTAGACCAAGAGGCGTTCCTTCTTTGATCGCTGCTCGGAACATATCTCCAGTAGAGATATGAGGGATACCATACTTTTCGACAATCTTTTCTGCCTGGGTTCCTTTTCCGACACCCGGAAGCCCCATTAATACTAGATTCATCTAATCCCTCCGCACGTCACCCAATCGAGGATGAAGGAGGGGAAGAAAGCTCTTCCCGGTTTATCCTCAAGATTTAATAAAGCCTTTATAATGACGTTTAATTAATTGACTTTCAATTTGCTTCATCGTATCAAGCGCTACCCCAACAACGATCAGCAAGCTTGTTCCGCCGATTTGCAGCGTCTGCGGCAGTCCTGCTACGGTTGTGAAAAATACCGGAATAATCGATATAACAGCAAGGAAAAGTGCTCCTACAAACGTTAAACGGTAGAGAATTCGTGTAATGTACGTTTCAGTAGCATTACCCGGACGAATACCAGGAATGTATCCACCCTGTTTTTTCAGATTCTCAGCCATTTTCTCCGGATTTACCTGGACGAACGTATAAAAATACGTAAATCCAATGATGAGTAACGCATACACGACCATACCAATAGGCTGTGTATAGTCAAACACCCTTACGATCCATTCCGTTACCGAATTATCTCCGAACAACCTGGCGATCGTTGGTGGAGTAATGATCAGTGATATCGCAAAAATAACTGGAATAACACCTGCTGCATTAACTTTAATCGGTAAGTGTGTGGATTGACCACCAACTTGTCTGCGGTTAACAGTTCTTTTTGCATATTGAATTGGAATTTTACGAAGACCTTGTTGAACAAAGATAACAGCGACAACAATTGCAAGTGCAGCTAGTGCAATAATAACAAGTGTAACGATGTTAATGAACAACTCATCCTGAGAACCCTCAAACATCTGAGCATAAAGCTGATTAAGCCCTGGAGGAATTGCAGCTACAATCCCAGCAAAGATGATGATTGAAATTCCGTTTCCAACGCCTTTTGCAGTGATTTGTTCGCCTAACCACATCAAAAAAGCCGTTCCGGCTGTTAAAACAAGAGAAATATTAAGATACGTTAGTACACCGGGATTACTAATCAACTGACCTCCAACAATATTGTTAAACCCGATGGAAAGTCCAACACCTTGGACAAGTCCAAGTGCGATCGTTCCATAACGAGTAACTTGTGTTAGCTTTTTACGTCCGGCTTCGCCCTGTTTAGACCATTCGGTAAACTTAGGAACGACGTCCATTTGTAAAAGCTGCACAATGATAGAAGCAGTGATGTAAGGCATAATTCCCATGGCAAAGATGGAGAAGTTTTGCAACGCTCCACCGCCAAAGGTGTTGAGAACTCCGAAGAGACTCATTTGATCTTGAAATTGAAGTACATCTCTGTTCACACCAGGAACCGGTATGAATGTTCCGATACGGAACACGACAAGCATGAGTAGGGTGAAAATAACTTTATTTCTAATATCACCTACGCGCATAATGTTGGAGATTGCTTGGAACATTAGATCACCTCAGTATTTCCGCCTGCCGCTTCAATCGCCTCTTTTGCAGAAGCAGAGAACTTGTGGGCTTTCACGGTAAGCTTTTTCTCAAGCTTACCATTACCCAGAATCTTAATTCCAGCTTTTTCTTTGCTAACTACGCCAGATTCTAAAAGAAGCTCTGGAGAGACTTCAGTTCCATCTTCAAAACGGTTCAACGAATCAAGATTAACAATCGCGAACTCTTTACGGTTCATGTTTGTAAATCCACGTTTCGGTAGACGTTTAAAGATTGGAAGCTGTCCTCCTTCGAAACCGACGCGTACACCGCCGCCAGAACGAGCTTTTTGACCCTTTTGACCACGGCCAGATGTCTTACCGTTACCAGTAGCAATACCGCGACCAAGTCTGTTGCGTTCTTTACGAGAACCTTCAGATGGTTTTAGTTCGTGTAGTTTCATTGTGGGCACCTCCTCAATGTATAGATTTTTTACGCATCAATTTCGTTAACAGTTACAAGGTGAGATACCTTGTTGATCATACCGCGAATCGCAGGATTGTCGCTATGAACAACCGTGTGATGCATCTTTTTAAGTCCAAGTGTTTTTACCGTCACGCGTTGGTCTTGAGGGCGACCAATCACACTACGTGTGAGGGTGATTTCTAATTGCTTAGCCATCTAATTTCCCTCCCTTAACCTAGTAGCTCTTCTACAGATTTTCCACGAAGCTTCGCAACGTCTTCAGCACGCTTAAGGTTTTCAAGGCCATTAAGAGTTGCACGCACCATGTTAATCGGATTGTTAGATCCAAGAGACTTCGATAGAATGTCACCTACACCAGCGAGTTCAAGTACCGCACGAACAGGTCCGCCAGCGATAACTCCTGTACCTTCAGAAGCAGGCTTCAATAATACGTTACCAGCTCCGAAGTGGCCTGTGATTTGGTGAGGAATTGTTGTTCCAACGACTGGAACAGTAATTAAGTTCTTTTTCGCATCTTCAATAGCTTTGCGAATAGCTTCAGGAACTTCCTGTGCTTTACCAGTTCCGAATCCAACGTGACCGTTTTTATCTCCGACAACTACGATTGCTGCAAAGCGGAAACGACGTCCACCTTTTACAACCTTCGCTACGCGGTTAACGGTAACTACGCGTTCTTCAAGTTCTAGTTTGTTAGCATCAATGCTAGGCATGAGTTAACCTCCTTTTTATTAAAATTTCAGTCCTGCTTCACGCGCTGCGTCTGCAAGAGCTTTCACACGTCCGTGATAGAGGTATCCTCCGCGGTCGAAAACCACTACAGAATAACCTGCTTCTACAGCACGCTTTGCAATTGTTTCTCCGACCTTCACAGCTGCTTCTGTGTTACCGCCGTGTTTAACGTCAATTCCTTCTTCCATACTTGAAGCTCCAACGATTGTAACACCTTTAGTGTCATCGATAAGCTGAGCATAGATGTTCTTGTTAGAACGGAATACGTTTAGACGCGGACGTTCAGTAGTACCGGTAACTGTGCGACGAACACGAGCGTGTCTTTTTTGACGCGCTTTGTTTTTATCGGCCTTAGTGATCATTAAAGTCACTCCTTTCCGCTAGGTTTTTACCTATTTACCTGTTTTACCTTCTTTACGACGTACATATTCGCCTTCGTAACGAATTCCTTTGCCTTTATAAGGTTCTGGAGTACGGACAGCGCGGATGTTTGCTGCAACAGCTCCAACGCGTTCTTTATCGATTCCTTTAACAACAACTTTTGTGTTTGAAGGAACTTCAATGTCAATACCTTCTTCAGGTACCATCTCAACTGGGTGAGAGTACCCTACGTTAAGGATTAGTTTCTGACCGGATTTACTAGCACGGTAACCAACCCCGATGATTTCAAGACCTTTTTCAAAGCCTTTAGTCACACCTTCAACCATGTTAGCGATCAGGCTGCGAGTTGTACCGTGAAGTGCACGGTGCTCTTTATGATCTGAAGGACGAGCTACTGTTAGCACGTTCTCTTCAATGTTTACTTTGATATCAGAGCTGAATGAACGAGAAAGTTCCCCTTTAGGTCCTTTAACCGTTACAACGTCTTCTTTGATATCAATTGTTACACCACTTGGGATTTCAATCGGTTTAAGTCCGACACGTGACATAATTACACCTCCATTCTGCTTTAAGAATTACCAAACGTACGCTAGAACTTCTCCGCCTACTTGCTGTTGACGAGCTTCTTTGTCCGTCATAATTCCTTTAGAAGTAGAAACAAGAGCGATTCCTAGACCGCCAAGTACACGTGGTACTTCGTCTGCTTTAGCGTATACGCGAAGACCAGGTTTACTGATTCGCTTTAATCCAGTGATAACTCGTTCGTTATTTGAACCGTATTTTAAGAAGATACGGATGATTCCTTGTTTGCTGTCTTCGATCATTTCAACATCACGCACAAAACCTTCACGTTTGAGGATTTCAGCGATGCTTCTTTTCGAATTAGATGCAGGAAACTCAAGTTTTTCGTGACGAACAGTGTTCGCATTACGAATTCTTGTAAGCATATCTGCGATTGGATCAGTCATGACCATTAGTAATTACCTCCTTCCCTATTTCGGGTTTACCAGCTAGCCTTTTTAACGCCTGGGATTTGACCTTTGTGTGCAAGTTCCCGGAAACAAATACGGCAAAGTTTAAATTTACGAATAACAGAGTGAGGACGTCCGCAACGTTCACAACGAGTGTATTCTTGAACTTTAAACTTAGCTTGACGCTGTTGTTTCGCGATCATTGATTTTTTCGCCACAATTTTCCCTCCTTACTTACTTTTGAAATGGCATACCTAGGTTAGTCAACATTTCACGGCTCTCTTCGTCCGTATTAGCTGTTGTTACGATAACGATGTCCATTCCGCGTACTTTATTTACTTTATCGTAATCAATTTCAGGGAAAATCAACTGCTCTTTAATACCAAGTGTGTAGTTACCACGACCATCGAATGCTTTCTTAGAAATACCTCTGAAGTCACGTACACGTGGTAGTGATACAGAAATAAGTTTATCTAGGAATTCAAACATACGAGTTCCGCGCAATGTAACTTTTGCACCAATCGGCATGTCTTCACGAAGCTTAAAGCCAGCGATAGACTTCTTAGCACGAGTGATAAGTGGTTTTTGACCTGAGATTAACTCAAGTTCTTCAACAGCTGTATCAAGAGCTTTCGGGTTCTGTACAGCATCACCAACACCCATGTTGATTACGATTTTCTCAAGTTTTGGAACTTCCATAACAGAGGAATAGTTAAATTTCTCCATCAATGCAGGTTTAGTTTCATTTTGATACTTTTCTTGGAAACGATTCATCGGATTGACCTCCTTTCGCTACGAACTACTTATCGAGTACTTCACCGGATTTTTTTGAGATACGAACTTTCTTCCCGTTGTCTACTTTGTATCCAACGCGAGTAGGTTCACCAGACTTCGGATCAAGCGCCATTACGTTAGAAACATGAACCGCAGCTTCCTGTTCGATGATTCCACCTTGAGGATTAGCCTGGGATGGTTTCGAATGTTTCTTAACAAGGTTGACACCTTCAACGATAACTCTATCTTTTTTCGGGTAAGCTTCAAGGATCACACCTTGTTTACCTTTATCCTTACCAGAAATAACTTTTACTTTATCTCCCTTTTTTACGTGCATAAGGTCGCGCACCTCCTTACAAGGCATCTATTTTCAAATGATTAAAGAACTTCTGGAGCAAGAGAAACGATTTTCATGAACTGGTTGTCGCGTAGTTCGCGAGCAACTGGTCCGAAAATACGTGTTCCGCGCGGTCCTTTGTCATCACGGATAACAACCGCTGCGTTTTCGTCAAATTTGATATATGAACCATCTTGACGACGAACGCCAGATTTACTGCGTACAATAACAGCTCTTACGACTTCACCCTTCTTAACAACGCCTCCAGGTGTTGCCTGTTTCACCGAACAAACAATTACGTCACCGATATTAGCAGTTTTGCGACCGGAGCCACCAAGAACTTTGATACATAGCAATTCGCGTGCACCAGAGTTGTCTGCTGATTTCAAACGAGATTCCTGTTGAATCATCTAGAAAGACCTCCCTTCGGACATTATTCAATGATCCGAGTTCATTTAGATAATAACTGCTTCTACAACTACTTCCATAAGACGGAAACGCTTATCTTTAGAAACTGGACGAGTTTCCATGATAGTTACCACGTCGTTGATTTTTGCAGTGTTGTTTTCATCATGTGCTTTAAACTTCTTAGAATACTTAACGCGTTTACCGTATAACGGGTGCATTTTGTATGTCTCAACCATAACAGTAATTGTCTTATCCATTTTGTCAGAGACTACACGCCCAGTGTATACTTTGCGATTATTGCGTTCGCTCATTTTGCAAACCTCCCCTCATATTAACCGTTTGTGATTCCTAACTCTCTTTCACGCAAAACAGTGTTTGCGCGAGCGATTGATTTACGGACTTCACGAATGCGGGCTGGGTTTTCCAGTTGACCTGTAGCAAGTTGAAAGCGAAGATTGAAAAGTTCTTCTTTAAAAGATTTCGCTTTCTGCTCGATTTCGGCAGTGGTCAAGTTACGAATTTCCTCAGCTTTCATTTGTGTCACCACCCACTTCTTCGCGTTTTACGAACTTAGTTTTAATAGGCAATTTGTGAGAAGCAAGACGAAGTGCTTCGCGCGCTACTTCTTCAGATACGCCTGCAATTTCAAAACAGATTTTCCCTGGCTTTACTACAGCTACCCAACCTTCAGGAGCACCTTTACCGGAACCCATTCGTACTTCAAGTGGTTTAGCAGTGTAAGGCTTTGATGGGAAAATTTTAATCCAAACTTTACCGCCACGTTTCATGTAACGAGTCATAGCGATACGAGCTGCTTCGATTTGACGGTTAGTGATCCAGCTAGCTTCAAGAGCTTGTAGACCATATTCACCAAATGCTACTTCAGTGCCACCTTTAGCACGTCCGCGCATTTTTCCGCGATGTTCTCTGCGGTATTTAACACGTTTAGGTAACAACATGATTTATTTTCCCCCTTCCTCTTTTTGCGTTCCTTTCGTTGGAAGGACTTCACCACGATAGATCCAAATCTTCACACCAAGCTTACCGTAAGTAGTATCTGCTTCTGCAGTACCATAATCGATGTCAGCACGAAGTGTGTGAAGAGGTACAGTACCTTCACTGTATGATTCAGAACGAGCAATATCAGCACCGTTTAGACGGCCAGATACTTGCGTTTTAATACCTTTTGCTCCGGATCTCATTGCACGCTGAATTGTTTGCTTCATAGCGCGACGGAATGAAACGCGGTTTTCAAGTTGACGAGCGACGTTATCAGCAACTAGAGTTGCGTCGATGTCAGCTTGTTTGATTTCGAAAATGTTAACGTGAACTTTCTTACCTGTTAGTTCCGCGAGAGACTTACGAAGAGACTCAACTTCAGAACCACCTTTACCGATTACCATACCAGGTTTAGCAGTTTTCACTGTAACATTCACTCGGTTTGCTGCACGTTCGATTTCAACAGCTGAAACAGATGCATCTTTCAAACGTTTTTCAATATATTCACGAATTTTAATATCTTCGTGTAAAAGGTTAGCGTAATCTTTGTCTGCGTACCATTTAGACTCCCAATCACGAATGACACCAATTCGAAGTCCTACCGGATTAATTTTCTGACCCACTCGTTATCCCTCCTTCTTTTCTGATACCACGACTGTGATATGGCTAGTACGCTTGTTAATGCGGCTAGCTCTACCCATAGCGCGTGGGCGGAAACGTTTCATTGTTACTCCTTCGTCCACAAACACTTGAGAAACCGTAAGATTGTTCGGTTCTAGCTCAAGATTATGCTCTGCATTAGCGATCGCAGAGTTAAGCACTTTCTCAACTACTGGAGAAGCAGCTTTGTTTGTGTTGCGCAAAATCGCAATAGCTTCACCGACTTGCTTTCCTCGAATGAGATCTACGACTAAGCGTGCTTTACGAGGAGCAATACGCACGTGTTTTGCAACAGCTTTAGCTTGCATTCGTTGTACCTCCCCTCAAATTAACGTCTAGTTTTTTTGTCATCTGCAGCGTGCCCGCGATATGTGCGAGTTGGAGCAAATTCACCAAGTTTGTGGCCGACCATGTCTTCAGTAACATAAACCGGTACATGCTTGCGTCCATCATATACTGCAAAAGTGTGTCCAATAAATTCTGGGAATACTGTTGAACGACGAGACCAAGTTTTGATAACTTTTTTGTCGCTCTTTTCATTTAAGTCTTCGACCTTTTTCATTAAATGATCGTCGACAAAAGGTCCTTTTTTCAAACTACGACCCATTTGTGAACCTCCCTTTTGAGATTATGCTACGGCTCCATGGAACCGTAGGAAAATCTCGTTATTTTTTACGACGTCGTACAATGTACTTGTCAGAGTCTTTGTTTTTCTTACGTGTCTTAAATCCAAGGGTTGGTTTGCCCCATGGTGACATTGGTGATTTACGTCCGATCGGCGCACGACCTTCACCACCACCGTGTGGGTGATCAACTGGGTTCATTACAGAACCACGAACTGTAGGACGAATGCCCAACCAGCGAGAACGACCAGCTTTACCAATATTGATAAGCTCGTGCTCAAGGTTACCAACCTGACCGATAGTAGCGCGGCAAGTAGATAGAATCATACGAGTTTCTCCAGAACGAAGACGCACTAGTACGTATCTGCCTTCTTTACCAAGAAGCTGAGCTTCTGCGCCAGCAGAACGAACAAGCTGTCCGCCGCGGCCTGGTTTAAGTTCGATGTTGTGAATAGTAGTACCAACTGGGATGTTGATTAGTGGAAGAGCGTTTCCTACTTTAATGTCAGCTTCAGCGCCAGACATGATTTCAGTTCCTACTTTAATTCCTTTTGGAGCAAGAATGTAACGCTTCTCTCCATCAGCATAGTTGATAAGAGCGATGTTAGCAGAGCGGTTTGGATCGTACTCGATCGTAGCAACGCGTCCTGGTATTCCATCTTTGTCTCGTTTAAAGTCGATAACACGGTATTTACGCTTGTGACCGCCACCTTGGTGACGAACTGTCAAGCGACCTTGGTTGTTACGACCGCCTTTTCTATGAATCGGTGCAAGCAACGATTTTTCCGGCTGGTCTGTTGTGATTTCAGCAAAATCAGATACTGACATACCACGACGACCGTTTGTGGTCGGTTTATACTTTTTAATCGCCATTCTTATTTCCCTCCTTCACTATTAATTTTTAGCCTTCAAAGAAGTCCAATTCTTTGCTTTCTGGTGTAAGCGTCACGATAGCTTTTTTGCGACGTGGTGTAAATCCGCTGTGGCGGCCAACACGTTTCTTTTTACCCATATAGTTCTGAGTGTTAACTCCTGCAACTTTAACTCCGAAGATTTCTTCTAGAGCACTCTTGATTTGAGTTTTGTTAGCACGAGTATCAACTTCGAAAGTATACTTTTTGTCTGCCATTACATCTGTAGTAGCTTCTGTAATAACGGGGCGCTTGATGATATCACGAGCGTTCATTACGCTAGCACCTCCTCTACTTGTTCCACAGCGTCTTTTGTCATAACTAGTTTGTCAGCTTTAAGGACATCAAGGATGTTAAGTCCAGCTGAAGTTACAACAGTAACACCAGGAATATTGCGTGCAGATAATGCAACTGCTTCGTTATAGTCTCCTGTAACGATAAGCGCCTTGTTTTCTGCAGATAAGCTTGATAGTACTGATTTCATTTCTTTTGTTTTTGGAGCATCAAAAGAAATGCTGTCCACGATGACCATATCCTCTGTTTGTACTTTAGAAGACAAAGCAGAACGGATTGCCAAACGGCGAACTTTTTTAGGTAGCTTGTAAGAATAGCTTCTTGGTGTCGGACCAAATACTACTCCACCGCCAACCCATTGTGGTGAACGGATTGAGCCCCGACGAGCACGACCTGTTCCTTTTTGGCGCCATGGTTTAGCTCCACCACCGCGTACTTCTGAACGATTTTTTACGTCATGATTACCTTGACGCATAGATGCTTGTTGCATGATAACCGCATCATACATAACACTTTCGTTTGGTTCGATGCCGAAGATTGCTTCAGCGAGTTCGATGTCGCCGACCTGTGCTCCGGTTTGGTTGAACATTGTTACTTTAGGCACTTGGATATCCTCCCTTCTTACTTAGCTTCTTTTGCTTTAACCGCGCTTTGGATAGTTACGTAGCTCTTCTTAGCTCCAGGTACATTACCTTTTACTAGAATGACGTTACGTTCTAAATCTACTTTAACGATCTCAAGGTTTTGTACAGTTACACGTTCGCCACCCATGCGACCAGGTAGAAGTTTACCTTTCATAACACGCATTGGATCGATAGGTCCCATTGAACCTGGACGACGGTGATAACGAGAACCGTGAGTCATTGGTCCGCGAGATTGGTTGTGGCGCTTAATTGCACCTTGGAAACCTTTCCCTTTAGACGTACCAGTTACATCAACTACGTCACCTTCGTTAAAGATATCTACCTTGACTTCCTGACCAATTTCGTAACTACCTTCTGCGTTACGAATTTCTTTCACGAAGCGCTTAGGTGTTGTGCTAGCTTTTGTAGCATGGCCTTCTTCAGGCTTGTTGAAGCGAGACTTCTTCTTGTCAGCAAAACCAACTTGGATTGCTTCGTAGCCGTCTGTATCAACCAATTTCTTTTGAAGGACAACGTTTGGTTCTGCTTCAATAACAGTTACCGGGATAATATCTCCGTTGTCAGCAAAAACTTGTGTCATGCCTACTTTTCTTCCTAAGATTCCTTTGGTCATTCGTCACACCTCCTAATTGTTTTTAAATGATTTATTTAGCGTTATATTAAAGTTTAATTTCGATGTCAACGCCAGACGGTAGGTCCAAACGCATTAACGAGTCAACCGTTTGTGGTGTAGGCTCGATGATGTCGATAAGACGCTTATGCGTACGCATTTCAAACTGCTCACGAGAATCTTTGTACTTGTGTACAGCACGTAGAATTGTGTAAACAGATTTTTCCGTCGGCAACGGGATTGGTCCGGATACTTGAGCACCTGAACGTTTTGCTGTTTCTACAATTTTCTCAGCAGACTGATCTAGAATACGGTGATCATATGCTTTTAAACGAATACGAATCTTTTGCTTTGCCATTATTTCCCCTCCTTTATCGCCCATATTGTTATAGACAGTTCTCCGTGAAAATAAACCCAACACACTCGCCATGGCAAAGGGGCCGGGTGTGTCAGCAACCTTCCACATCATCGCTGTTTATGACCAACATTCTTATTATACTAAATTAAGCGCCTATATGCAAGGTTAAGCTCAATTAGAAAAGTATGTCGATCGCACACTCTTGATAGTATAACGGCCTGCGCCGAAAAATGCAAGGTCTAAAAGCAATTTCAGACTATTCAATGAATCGGTTGTAATTTCAAATGGTTCTGATCGAACCCATTTGTCTAATCTAACATAGATTCAAAATAAAAAACACCCGGAAAAATCCGGGTGTTTTGTTAAATCAATGAGATTACTCAGTGATTGTTGCTACAACGCCTGCGCCTACAGTACGTCCACCTTCACGGATAGAGAACTTAGTTCCATCTTCGATTGCGATTGGAGCGATAAGTTCAACTGTCATTTCGATGTTGTCTCCAGGCATAACCATTTCTACGCCTTCAGGAAGAGCGATTGTACCAGTTACGTCAGTTGTACGGAAGTAGAACTGAGGACGGTAGTTAGCGAAGAATGGAGTGTGACGTCCACCCTCTTCTTTAGAAAGAACGTAAACTTCAGCTTGGAACTTAGTGTGAGCTTTTACAGTTCCTGGCTTAACAAGAACTTGTCCACGCTGAATGTCGTCGCGGGATACACCACGAAGAAGTGCACCAATGTTGTCACCAGCTTCAGCATAGTCAAGAAGCTTACGGAACATTTCAACACCAGTAACTGTTGTTTTCTTGTTCTCTTCAGCAAGACCAAGAATTTCAACTTCGTCACCGACTTTGATTTGTCCACGCTCAACACGGCCAGTTGCTACTGTACCACGACCAGTGATTGAGAATACGTCCTCAACTGGCATCATGAATGGCTTGTCAGTGTCACGTGTTGGAGTTGGGATATACTCATCAACAGCGTCCATAAGTTCATAAATCTTAGCTTCGTAGTCAGCGTCGCCTTCTAGAGCTTTAAGAGCAGAACCTTTGATTACTGGAACTTCATCGCCATCGAAGTCGTATTCAGAAAGAAGATCACGAACTTCCATTTCAACTAGTTCAAGTAGTTCTTCGTCGTCAACCATGTCGCATTTGTTCAAGAATACAACTAGAGTTGGTACACCAACTTGACGAGCAAGAAGGATGTGTTCACGAGTTTGTGGCATTGGACCGTCAGCAGCAGAAACTACTAGGATTCCTCCGTCCATTTGTGCAGCACCAGTGATCATGTTTTTAACATAGTCAGCGTGACCTGGGCAGTCAACGTGTGCATAGTGACGGTTTTCAGTTTCGTACTCAACGTGTGCAGTTGAGATTGTAATTCCACGTTCGCGCTCTTCAGGAGCACCATCAATTTGATCATAAGCCATAGCAGTACCGCTACCTGAACGCTTATGAAGCACTGAAGTGATCGCAGCTGTTAGAGTTGTTTTACCATGGTCAACGTGTCCAACTGTACCAACGTTAACATGGGGCTTGGAGCGGTCGAATTTTTCTTTAGACATTAGTGTTTCCTCCTTTGATTACCAAGAAATTATCTATGCCAAGATAGGCGTATGAATGAATCAATCTCGCCTATCTTAGATTACAACAAAAGTTGGTTTGCTACAATTATTCGCCTGTAGCTTTTTTAATGATTTCTTCAGAAATAGATTTAGGTACTTGCTCGTAGTGATCGAAAGTCATTGTATAAGTACCACGACCTTGTGTACGTGAGCGAAGCGTAGTTGCATAACCAAACATTTCTGATAGTGGTACGAACGCGTTGATAACCTGAGCGTTTCCGCGTGCAGTCATACCTTCAACACGTCCACGACGGCTAGTTACATCGCCCATGATGTCTCCCAAGTATTCTTCTGGAACTACAACTTCAACTTTCATCATAGGCTCAAGAAGAGCAGGGTCACAAACAGTCTTAGCTTTTTTCAAAGCCATAGATGCTGCGATCTTAAATGCCATTTCGTTTGAGTCAACGTCATGGTAAGATCCATCAACAAGACGAGCTTTCACGTCGATTAGTGGGTAGCCTGCAAGCAGACCGTTGGCCATTGAATCGCGAAGTCCTGCTTCAACTGCAGGGATATATTCACGTGGAACAACACCACCGACAATTTTGTTTTCAAATTCAAATCCAGCGCCTTCTTCGTTAGGTTCAAATTCAACCCATACGTGTCCGAATTGTCCACGACCACCGGACTGACGTACGAATTTACCTTCAACCTTACCGGCTTTACGGATTGATTCGCGATAAGCAACCTGAGGTGCACCAACAGTTGCTTCAACTTTAAACTCACGACGTAAACGGTCAACGATGATATCAAGGTGAAGTTCACCCATTCCAGAAATGATCGTTTGGCCAGTTTCTTCGTTTGTTTCAGTTTTGAAAGTTGGATCCTCTTCAGCAAGCTTAGCTAGAGCAACAGCCATTTTATCCTGGTCACTCTTAGTCTTAGGCTCGATTGCTACTGAGATAACCGGATCTGGGAAGTCCATAGACTCAAGGATAACAGTATCCTTTTCATCACATAGAGTGTCACCAGTAGAAGTATCTTTCAGACCAACTGCCGCTGCGATATCTCCTGCGTAAACAGTTGAGATTTCTTCACGGGAGTTAGCGTGCATCTGAAGAATACGGCCTACACGTTCGCGCTTATCTTTAGTCGAGTTCTTAACATAAGAACCAGAAGAAAGCGTTCCTGAGTAAACACGGAAGAATGTAAGCTTACCAACGTAAGGGTCAGTCATTACTTTAAATGCAAGTGCAGAGAAAGGACCATTATCGTCAGCTGTGCGAATTACTTCTTCTTCAGAATCTTTTAGATGACCTTTAATTGCTGGAACATCAAGTGGTGAAGGCAGGTAGTCAAGTACAGCATCAAGAACAAGCTGAACGCCTTTGTTCTTAAATGCAGAACCACAAAGTACAGGATAGAATTCAACGTTACAAGTTCCTTTACGGATTGCAGCTTTGATTTCTTCAACTGTCAATTCTTCACCTTCAAGATATTTCATCATAAGGTCTTCTTCAAGCTCAGCTACAGCCTCAATAAGCTTCGTGCGATACTCTTCAGCTTGTTCCTTGTATTCAGCAGGAATTTCGCGTGATTCTGTACGTGAACCAAGATCATCAAGATAATAGAAAGCTTCCATTGTGATGAGATCAATGATTCCTTCGAAGTCATCTTCAGCACCGATTGGTAGCTGAATAGGGTGTGCATTAGCTTGTAAACGCTCAGTTAGTGTACCTGTGGAGTATAGGAAGTCTGCTCCGAGTTTATCCATTTTGTTAATGAATACGATACGCGGTACGCCGTAGTTAGTAGCCTGACGCCAAACAGTTTCTGTTTGTGGTTCAACACCAGATTGTGCATCAAGTACTGCAACTGCTCCATCCAATACACGCAATGAACGTTCAACTTCTACTGTGAAGTCTACGTGACCAGGCGTGTCAATGATGTTAACACGGTGGTCTTTCCACTGGGCAGTGGTAGCAGCAGAAGTGATCGTGATTCCACGCTCCTGCTCCTGCTCCATCCAGTCCATCTGTGATCCACCCTCGTGAGTTTCACCGATTTTGTGGATACGCCCTGAGTAGAAAAGAATACGCTCAGTAGTTGTTGTTTTACCAGCATCGATGTGAGCCATGATACCGATATTACGTGTATCTCTTAAGGAGAATTCTCTTGCCATTAGTATTTCTCCTTCCTTTTATAAAGGGATTTGGGTTGTGTGCTGATTACCAACGGTAGTGAGCAAACGCTTTGTTAGCTTCAGCCATTTTGTGCTGTTCTTCACGCTTCTTAACAGAAGCACCTGTGTTGTTAGCAGCATCCATAATTTCGTTAGCAAGTCTTTCTACCATTGTCTTTTCACCGCGAAGACGGGAATAGTTCACAAGATAGCGAAGACCTAGAGTTGTACGACGATCTGGACGTACTTCAACTGGAACCTGGTAGTTTGCACCACCAACACGACGAGCGCGTACTTCAAGTACTGGCATAACGTTCTTCATCGCTTGGTCAAATACTTCCATAGCCTCTGTGTTTGTGCGTTCCTGAATAAGATCAAATGCTTTGTATAGCACCTGTTGAGCTTTACCTTTCTGACCGTCTACCATAAGGCGGTTGATCAGGCGAGTAACTAGCTTGGATTTGTAAATTGGATCTGGTAATACGTCACGACGTTCTACTGGACCTTTACGTGGCATGGGTTAACCCCCTTTCATGTTTTAGTTAATTAATAGCTATTATTTCTTAGCTGGTTTCGGTCTCTTAGTACCGTATTTAGAACGACCTTGTCTACGATCGTTAACACCTGCAGTGTCAAGCGCACCACGAACAATGTGGTAACGTACACCTGGTAAATCTTTAACACGTCCTCCGCGGATTAGCACTACACTGTGCTCCTGAAGGTTGTGACCGATACCTGGGATATAAGCAGTTACTTCAATTCCGTTAGTAAGACGAACACGAGCGTATTTACGCAATGCGGAGTTCGGCTTCTTAGGAGTCATCGTACCTACACGAGTACACACACCACGTTTTTGTGGAGATGAAAGATCAGTATGAGACTTTTTGAAGCTATTATATCCTTTGTTCAATGCTGGAGAATCGGATTTCTTTGTTCTAGAAACGCGTCCCTTGCGAACAAGTTGGTTAATAGTTGGCATTTTGTTTTCCTCCCTTCTTTTGTTAATAGCAAGCCCACACATCCAGGTGGTTCATGTATAGATAAAAGGAAAGTTTTTGCCTGACAGGGCATGCCTTGCCCGGCAAAAACGGTTATGCTTTTATCGTAACTGTTGCTGCGCCTACTTCGATTCCACATGCCTTACCTAGCTTCTTCATAGAATCCACTCGGTAAACTGGTATGCTTTTCTCTTCGGCGAGTGCAACAACTTTAGAAGTTACCCTGCGATCAGCGTCGTCAGCGATGAAAACTTCCTTCGCTTCTCCAATCTGGAGGGCCTTTAGAGTTTGTTTCGTTCCGATAATCAATTCATCTGCCTGTGATACTTTTTCATAAGACAAGAACATATCCTCCAAAGTAACAGGATTATCGGAAGCACCTTGGATATAATATCACCCTGTACTTCCGATGTCAACACTTCCCCTGTTTATTCTTGACTAACTAACGCACTTTCTTCTTGTTCTAAAAGCTCTTCAGCCTCTTGTGCTTCACCTGCTACGTTGATTCTACGGTAACGTTGCATACCAGTACCTGCCGGAACAAGTTTACCGATAATAACATTTTCCTTAAGACCAAGTAGCTCATCACGCTTACCTTTGATAGCTGCATCAGTTAGGACACGAGTTGTTTCCTGGAAGGATGCTGCTGATAAGAATGATTCAGTTTCAAGAGACGCTTTAGTAATACCAAGAAGAACCGGACGACCAGTTGCAGGTAAGCCACCTTGTTTAAGAACTTTACGGTTAACACCTTTAAACTGGTGAATATCGATAAGGGATCCTGGCAACACTTCAGTATCGCCCGCATCAATAACACGAATCTTACGCATCATCTGACGAACCATAACTTCAACGTGTTTATCGCCAATTTCAACACCCTGCATACGGTAAACCTTTTGCACTTCTGCAAGTAGGTATTCTTGAACGCCGTCAATACCACTAATTGTTAGAAGTTGTTTAGGGTCAATCGAACCTTCAGTTAGAGGTTGACCAGCCTTCACTTCATCTCCTACAACTATTTTCAAACGAGCGCCGTATGGAACAGGGTAGTTTCTTGTTTCAGTTTCACCTTGAACGACAATCTCTTTCTTCTCTTTCACCTCAGCTAAATCAATCACTTTACCATCAAGTTCAGACACAACAGCCTGACCTTTAGGGTTACGTGCTTCAAATAGCTCCTGGATACGAGGAAGACCCTGAGTAATATCGTCTCCGGCAACACCACCTGTGTGGAATGTACGCATTGTCAACTGTGTACCTGGTTCACCGATTGATTGAGCAGCGATAATTCCAACTGCTTCACCAACTTCTACACGAGTACCAGTTGCAAGGTTACGTCCATAACACTTCTTACAAACGCCATGACTAGTGCTACAAGTAAAGGCAGAGCGGATATAGACGTTCTCAATACCAGCTTCTACGATTTCAGTAGCAATGTCTTCTGTAATTAGGTTATTTTTCTCAACAAGAACTTCGTTCGTCTCAGGATGTCTAACTTTCTTAAAGGCAACACGGCCAACAAGACGGTCAAACAACCCTTCGATTAATTCATTTCCATTCTTAATCGCACTAACTTCAAGGCCGCGATCCGTACCACAATCGTCTTCACGAACAATAACATCCTGTGCCACGTCAACAAGACGACGAGTAAGGTAACCTGAGTCAGCTGTTTTAAGGGCCGTATCGGCAAGACCTTTACGAGCACCGTGTGTTGAAATAAAGTACTCAAGCACTGTTAGACCTTCGCGGAAGCTGGATTTGATTGGAAGTTCAATGATCTGTCCAGATGGGTTTGCCATCAATCCACGCATACCTGCGAGCTGAGTAAAGTTAGATGCGTTACCACGAGCACCTGAATCACTCATCATAAAGATTGGGTTATCTTTTTCGAGTCGATTCATTAGTTTTTCCTGGATACGATCTTTCGCACTACTCCAAATCGCAATAACACGATCATATCGCTCGTCGTCAGTAATAAGACCACGACGGAATTGCTTAAGAACTTTTTCGACTTTCTCTTCAGCCTCATGAACAATTTCTTGTTTCTCAGCAAGTACCACTACGTCAGCTACACCAACGGTAATACCAGCTTTAGTTGAGAATTTGAAACCAAGATCTTTCATGCGGTCAAGCATACGAGACGTTTCAGTCACTTTGAATCGCTTAAACACCTCGGCGATGATTTTACCAAGAATACCTTTCTTAAATGGTGAAATCAATTCGCGCTGAGCAATTTCTTCTTTCACATTCACTCCGTGAGGAAGGAAGTAATTTTCCGGTGTGGCGATTTCAAGGTTATTTGTCGTCGGTTCATTAATATATGGGAATGACTCCGGAAGAATTTCGTTGAAAATCAACTTACCAACCGTTGTCACAAGCAATTGCTTGTTCTGCTCTTCAGTAAAGGCAGATTTATTCAATGATGCAGCAGGGATTGCTACGCGAGAATGAAGATGTGCAAATCCATTCTGGTAAGCAATTAATGCTTCATTTGTATCTTTGTAAACAGAACCCTCACCGATTGCTCCTTCACGTTCCATAGTAAGGTAGTAGTTACCTAGAACCATATCCTGTGACGGCGTAACAACTGGTTTACCATCTTTCGGGTTAAGGATGTTCTGTGCTGCAAGCATTAAGATACGTGCTTCAGCTTGTGCTTCAGCAGATAACGGTACGTGGACGGCCATTTGGTCACCATCGAAGTCAGCATTGTAAGCTGTACATACGAGTGGGTGAAGACGAATCGCGCGCCCTTCAACTAGAATGGGTTCAAACGCCTGAATTCCAAGTCTGTGAAGCGTTGGTGCACGGTTTAAAAGAACTGGATGTTCTTTAATTACGTTTTCCAAAACGTCCCAAACTTCAGGGTGAACTTTTTCTACTTTACGTTTCGCACTCTTAATGTTGTGTGCAAGACCTTTTGATACAAGCTCCTTCATTACGAAAGGTTTGAACAATTCAAGCGCCATTTCTTTTGGAAGTCCACATTGATACATCTTCAAGTGAGGACCTACAACGATAACGGAACGACCTGAATAGTCAACACGCTTACCTAGTAGATTCTGACGGAAACGACCTTGTTTCCCTTTCAGCATGTGAGAAAGAGATTTCAAAGGACGGTTACCAGGACCTGTTACTGGACGACCACGACGGCCGTTATCAATAAGGGCATCGACAGCTTCTTGAAGCATACGCTTCTCATTCTGCACGATAATACTAGGAGCACCAAGATCTAACAAACGTTTCAAACGATTATTGCGGTTAATTACACGACGATACAGATCGTTTAAATCCGATGTCGCAAATCGTCCGCCGTCAAGCTGTACCATAGGACGAAGCTCTGGAGGAATAACCGGAAGAACATCTAAGATCATCCATGACGGGTTATTTCCTGAACCACGAAATGCCTCAAGTACTTCAAGACGTTTAATCGCACGAGTTCTACGTTGACCTTGTGCAGTTTTAAGCTCTTCTTTAAGGATATCTACTTCTTTATCAAGGTCGATATCAAACAGTAGTCTGCGGATTGCTTCCGCACCCATTTCTGCAGAGAATGTTTTACCATACTTTTCACGGTATGCACGGTATTCTTTTTCAGAAAGAAGTTGTTTCTTCTCAAGCGGTGTGTCTCCAGCTTCAGTGACAACATAAGAAGCAAAATAAATAACTTCTTCTAGTGCACGCGGAGACATGTCGAGAACAAGTCCCATACGACTTGGAATGCCTTTAAAGTACCAGATGTGAGAGACAGGAGCAGCAAGCTCGATGTGCCCCATTCTCTCACGACGGACTTTTGCACGTGTTACTTCAACACCGCAGCGATCACAAACGACTCCTTTATAACGGATACGTTTGTATTTCCCACAATGACATTCCCAGTCTTTTGTGGGTCCAAAGATTCGCTCACAGAAAAGACCATCTTTCTCTGGCTTCAAGGTACGGTAGTTAATGGTTTCTGGCTTCTTAACTTCTCCTCTTGACCAAGAGCGGATTTTAGCCGGTGACGCCAGACCGATTTTCATATACTCAAATTTATTGACATCTATCAAGGGGCCTACCTCCCTTTAGAATTCAGGTTTAACCCTTACTCACTCGCCTGATTTGACCCAACATTCAAGTTTAATTTCTCACTGGATTGGTCTTCTTCATCGTCTAACTCTTTCATTTCAATTTCTTGCTCATCACTTGCTAGCATTTTGACATCCATACCAAGCGACTGCAATTCTTTGATTAGAACTTTAAACGATTCTGGAATACCAGGCTCAGGAACATTTTCACCTTTTACGATTGCTTCGTAAGTCTTAACACGTCCAACAACATCATCCGACTTCACAGTCAAAATCTCTTGAAGGGTATATGCAGCACCATATGCTTCGAGTGCCCATACTTCCATCTCACCGAAACGCTGTCCACCGAATTGTGCTTTACCACCAAGCGGTTGCTGCGTAACAAGTGAATATGGTCCAGTAGAACGTGCGTGAAGCTTGTCATCGACCATGTGAGCAAGTTTGATCATATACATGACACCGACAGAAATGCGGTTATCAAATGGTTCGCCTGTGCGACCATCGTAAAGAACAGTTTTACCATCACGTGGCATTCCTGCTTCTTCTAGTGTTTCCCATACGTCTTCTTCACGAGCTCCATCAAATACCGGTGTTGCTACGTGAATTCCAAGTGCACGTGCGGCCATACCGATATGCAACTCTAGTACCTGTCCAATGTTCATACGAGAAGGAACACCTAGAGGGTTCAACATGATATCGATCGGAGTTCCATCAGGCAAGTATGGCATATCTTCTTCAGGAAGAATCCTAGAGATTACACCTTTGTTACCATGACGTCCCGCCATTTTATCTCCTTCATGAATCTTACGCTTCTGTACAATATAAACACGAACAAGTTGATTTACTCCCGGAGGAAGCTCATCGCCGTCTTCACGGTTAAAGATCTTCACATCAAGTACAATACCATCTCCGCCGTGAGGTACACGTAGAGAAGTATCACGAACTTCACGAGCTTTTTCTCCAAAGATTGCATGAAGTAGACGTTCTTCAGCAGTTAGCTCTGTTACACCTTTAGGAGTAACTTTACCTACAAGGATATCTCCGTCTTTCACTTCAGCACCCATGCGAATAATTCCGCGTTCATCAAGGTTACGCAATGCGTCTTCCCCAACATTCGGAATGTCACGAGTGATTTCTTCAGGTCCTAGCTTTGTATCGCGAGCTTCTGATTCGTACTCTTCGATGTGAATTGAGGTATAAACGTCATCTTTTACAAGACGTTCGCTCATAATAATAGCATCCTCGTAGTTGTAACCTTCCCATGTCATAAACCCGACTAGGACGTTACGCCCAAGGGCCATTTCACCTTTTTCCATTGAAGGTCCGTCGCCAAGGATTTCTCCTTTTACAACGCGATCGCCTTCAACAACAATAGGCTTTTGGTTATAGCACGTTCCCTGGTTGGAACGAATGAATTTAAGCAATTTGTAACGATCAAGATCGCCTTTCACTTCCTGTCCATCAATGACGGAGATACGACGAACATGAATTTCTGCAGCAGATGCAAACTCGACTAGACCGTCATGCTTACAAATAACAGCAGCACCGGAATCTTTTCCGTTAACATGCTCCATACCTGTTCCGACAATTGGTGCTTCAGGAACCATCAAAGGTACAGCTTGACGCTGCATGTTCGCACCCATAAGCGCACGGTTGGAGTCATCATTCTCAAGGAACGGAATACAAGCCGTTGCGGCCGAAACTACCTGTTTCGGTGATACGTCCATGTAATCAATTTTTTCACGAGCGATGATAATGTTTTCGCTACGGAAACGAGCAACAATATCTTCGTCTTGGAATGAACCATCATCGTGTAGCTTAGCATTTGCCTGTGCCACAACGTAGTTATCCTGTTCATCAGCAGTTAGGTAGTCAATAAACTCCGTCACTTTACCTGTTTCAGGATCTACTCTGCGGTATGGCGTTTCAATAAAGCCAAATTTATTAACTCTCGCATAAGAAGACAATGAGTTAATAAGTCCGATGTTTGGTCCCTCTGGAGTTTCGATCGGACACATTCTGCCATAGTGGGAGTAATGTACGTCACGAACTTCAAAGCCAGCACGCTCACGTGTTAAACCACCAGGTCCTAGAGCAGATAAACGACGCTTGTGAGTTAACTCAGCTAGCGGGTTTGTCTGATCCATAAACTGGGACAACTGAGAGCTACCAAAGAATTCTTTAATAGAAGCGATAACAGGACGAATGTTGATAAGCGCCTGAGGCGTAATAACGTTCGTATCCTGAATAGACATACGTTCACGAACGACACGTTCCATACGAGATAAACCGATACGGAATTGGTTCTGAAGTAGTTCACCTACAGAACGAAGACGACGGTTACCTAGGTGATCAATGTCATCTGTGTTACCTACTTGATGTAGAAGGTTAAAGAAATAGTTAATAGAAGAAATGATGTCGCCAGGTGTGATATTCTTCACGCCTGTTTCAACTCCACCATTACCAATTACATTAATGACTCTTTCCCCTTCTGGATCATCAGGTGCGTATACCTTAATGGATTGCAGACCGATAGACTCATCTTCAATTACTCCACCGTGAGGTTCAACGTCTTTAAATCCAACGTTAGTCTCTAGAGCAGGAAGGATTCTGTCCAGTAGACGACGATCAAGGATCGCGCCTTCTTCTGCAATCACTTCGCCTGTTTCAGGATCAACAAGCGTTTCCGCAAGACGTTGATTGAATAGACGATTTTTAATATGAAGCTTCTTGTTAATCTTGTAACGTCCTACGTTCGCAAGATCATAGCGCTTTGGATCAAAAAAGCGAGAATCAAGTAAGCTTTTGGCGTTATCGACAGTCGGAGGCTCGCCAGGACGTAAGCGTTCGTAGATTTCTAGAAGCGCTTTTTCCGTGCCGTCCGTGTTGTCTTTTTCCAGGGTATTGCGAAGATACTCATCTTCACCTAGGAGATCTATGATTTCTTGATCAGACCCAAACCCTAACGCTCTGAGCAGCACCGTAATTGGTAGCTTTCTAGTACGATCAATTCGTACATAGACAATATCTTTGGCATCAGTTTCAAATTCCAGCCATGCTCCTCGGTTTGGAATGACAGTAGCTGTATATCCTTTTTTGCCGTTCTTATCGATCTTTTCACTATAGTAGACACTTGGAGAACGCACGAGCTGAGATACGATTACGCGTTCTGCCCCATTAATAATAAACGTACCTGTTTCAGTCATTAATGGGAAGTCACCCATGAACACTTCCTGTTCCTTTACTTCGCCTGTTTCTTTATTGATCAAGCGTACTTTTACACGTAAAGGCGCAGAATAGGTCACATCTCGCTCTTTGGTTTCTTCCACGGGATACTTAGGTTCACCGAGGCTGTAATCAATAAATTCCAGCACAAGATTACCAGTGAAATCTTCGATTGGAGAAATATCCTGAAACATTTCTCGTAAACCCTCATCAAGAAACCATTGATAAGAAGCCGTTTGAATCTCAATTAGATTTGGCAAATCCAACACTTCTTTGATTCGCGCGTAGCTTCTTCTTTGGCGGTGGCGTCCATACTGAACTAGTTGGCCTGTCAAATGATTCACCCCTCAAATCCAGCGTATTTATTTTCTTAGCCCAATGATATTCTGTTTTAAAAAGAATCTATCGTTGGACAAAAAAAGAAAAAGGGCATTGATAAAAATTCCCCTTAACTATAAGCGATTATATTAGTTTTTCCAGACGACGGCATTTTATACCTCTTTGCAAACGAATGTGAAAAAGGCCTGGAAAATCCATCATTGGCATTATATTATATTAGCATAGGCCATCCATGAAGTCAAAGGATATTTTCATATTTTACTTGACTGCTTTAAGAATATAGTATCCTTTCTTTTTCACGACGGTTTCAACATGCTCAAACATTTCTTCGAGTCTGGTTATTGCAGATGGGGCCCCTTGCTTCTTTTGGATCACTACCCAAAGCGTCCCACCTTTTTTTAAAACGTCATAGGCCTCTTCAAGAATTCCATGAACAACTTGTTTACCTGCACGTATAGGAGGGTTCGTAAGGACAGACGCGAACGTTTTATCTTTTACGGCATTCAACTGATCACTTGCCATAACGCTCAAATTATGAACGCGATTCTTAATGGCATTGCTCATCGCAAGCTCTGTTGCGCGTTCATTTATGTCTAGCATATAAAAATAACGATTTGAAAATTCAGAAGCAAGTGAAATGCCGATCGGGCCATAGCCACATCCAACATCAACAATATCCCCTTCAAGTTCAGGTTCTTCAAATGATTCGATTAGAAGTTTACTCCCAAAATCGATTTCCTTCTTTGAAAAAACACCAGAATCAGTCGTGAATTGAAATTTACTTCCCCGTAAATCCGCAACAATTTTGTTCGGACTGCTTTTCACACCCGGATTCTTCGTATAATAATGTTCACCCATTGCTTTCCCTCTTTTCAACGTCATTTCTATAAGCCTAACCCCTATAACCAAACCAAAAATAATAGCGTCAAATAACAAAAAGCTCGCTTTTAAAAGCGAGCTTTTGTTTCAAACGACTACTTAACTTCGATTACTGCGCCAACTTCTTCAAGCTTGCCTTTAAGCTCTTCAGCTTCTTCTTTAGCAATGCCTTCTTTAATCGGGCTTGGTGCGCCATCAACTAGTTCTTTAGCTTCTTTCAAGCCAAGACCAGTGATTTCGCGAACAACTTTGATGACCTTGATTTTGCTGCTTCCAGCACTTTCAAGAACTACGTCAAATTCAGATTGCTCTTCAGCAGCACCTTCTGCTGCGCCACCTGCTGCTGCTACTGGAGCTGCTGCAGTTACACCAAATTCTTCTTCGATTGCTTTAACTAGGTCGTTAAGCTCAAGAACTGTCATTTCTTTGATTGCTTCAATGATTTGCTCGTTACCCATGAGTAAATCCTCCTTAATTTTTGTTTTATTTATACCAATTGATAGGCCGTGCGTTTACGCGCCTTGTTCTTCCTTTTGATCAGCCACAGCTTTTGTAGCAAGTGCCATATTGCGCATAGGTGCTTGAAGCACAGATAGCAACATAGAAAGTAGTCCATCGCGGTTTGGTAGGTCCGCAAGTTCTTTGATCTTTTCTACTGATACAACGCCGCCTTCGATTACGCCAGTCTTGATTTCAAGAGCTTCGTGATTCTTAGCGAAGTTGTTCAAAATTTTAGCAGGAGCAACAACATCTTCATTGCTGAACGCGATTGCCGTAGGTCCGACAAGGTGTTCATTCAAATCAGTAAGTTCAAGCTCTTCTGCCGCGCGACGAGTCATTGTGTTCTTGTAAACACGGAACTCAACGTTTGCATCACGCAATTGCTTACGAAGCTCAGTTACTTCAGAAACATCAAGTCCACGATAATCAACAAAAATTGTTGATTGGCTATCACGTAGTTTGTCTGCAATTTCCGTAACTAGTTGCTTCTTCTGTTCAACTATACTGCTCATAGTTCCGCCTCCTAAAGAGATGTATCTATACCGCCCTGGAATATGAGGTCATATAAAAAGCCTTCACATCCGAAGACATGAAGGCTTTACGATTACATACGTATCGAATCACTTCACACCTCGGCAGGATATTAAGTGCAAGAACACCCCTGCTGTCTACGGTACAGAAAGTATTAATTTATCAAACAACATTTACAAGTATATTTAATAGCTACGCAAATGTCAACAGCTAATTTAATTAGCGGTAAGTTGATGCGTTAACTTTAACACCAGGTCCCATTGTAGATGTAACCGAAATGTTTTTAAGGTACGTACCTTTAGCTGCTGCTGGCTTAACTTTCACAAGTGTTTCTACAAGTGTGTTTAAGTTTTCAACAAGCTTGTCAGCTTCGAAAGATACTTTACCGATTGGTGCATGGACGTTACCAGCACGATCAACGCGGTACTCTACTTTACCAGCTTTGATTTCGTTAACAGCTTTTTCAACGTCGAACGTTACTGTTCCAGTTTTCGGGTTCGGCATTAAACCTTTTGGTCCAAGTACACGACCTAGTTTACCAACTTCGCCCATCATGTCTGGAGTTGCAACGATTACGTCAAACTCAAACCAACCTTCGTTGATTTTAGCGATATAGTCTGCTTCTCCTACATAGTCAGCGCCAGCTGCTTCAGCTTCTTTAGCCTTTTCACCTTTAGCGAAAACAAGAACGCGTTGTGTTTTACCAGTTCCGTTTGGAAGTACAACCGCGCCACGAACCTGCTGGTCGTTTTTCTTAGGGTCTACTCCAAGACGAACTGCTGCTTCAACTGTTCCATCAAAGTTTCCTACAGATGTCTTTTTCACAAGTTCAACTGCTTCTTGAGGCTCATAGAAAGTTGTACGTTCAACTAGCTTGGCAGCCTCCTGGTATCTCTTACCTCTTTTTGCCATTTTGTGTTCCTCCTTGAATGTGGTTTAGCGGATTAACCTCCCACTATTTATGACGCCAAAATGTCGACATCATAATAAAAGTTGCGAACCTGTATAACACAGGCAGGAATCCCTTTTAATCGCAACGGCTTGTGTAACATTAATCTTCGATCGTAATTCCCATGCTACGTGCAGTACCTTCAACCATACGCATTGCAGAATCAACATTCGCTGCGTTAAGGTCTGGCATTTTTGTTTCAGCGATTTCACGCACTTTATCACGCTTCACAGTCGCAACTTTGTTGCGGTTTGGTTCACCAGAACCTGACTCGATACCTGCTGCTTTCTTAAGAAGAACTGCAGCTGGTGGAGTTTTAGTGATAAATGTAAATGAACGGTCTTCAAAAACCGTAATTTCTACTGGAATGATCATACCAGCTTGGTCAGAAGTACGAGCATTAAACTCTTTACAGAATCCCATAATGTTAACTCCAGCTTGACCTAGTGCAGGTCCTACTGGCGGTGCAGGATTCGCCTTCCCAGCCGGGATTTGCAATTTAACAACCTTGATTACCTTTTTAGCCACGCGACACACCTCCTTAAGTCCGTGATGTGGTATTTGGGTGTTTTACACCCTCCCACCTTATATATCAATTGAATGTCTCGATTAGTATGAGACTCATGAAACATTAAAATTCTATCATTAATCGAAAAGTTAAGCAAGGACTTTTCAATTAGAACTTCTCAACTTGTCCGAAATTAAGTTCAACAGGCGTTTCTCTGCCGAACATATTTACGTGCACTTTGACCTTTCCTTTGTCCGTATCGATCCCTTCAACAGAACCTACGAAATCAGCAAATGGACCTTCTTTCACTTTAACTTTCTCTTTAAGTTCAAAGTCTACATCTACTTTTGGTTGCTCCATACCCATTTGCTTAAGAAGTGATTCCACTTCTTCCGGAAGCAATGCAGTCGGTTTAGACCCAGCACCACTAGACCCTACGAATCCAGTAACACCTGGTGTATTCCGAACGACATACCATGAATCATCTGTCATGACCATTTCTGTAATAACATAGCCAAGAAAGACTTTTTTCATAACTGTCTTTTTCTTGCCGTTCTTCTCTTCTGTTTCTTCTTCTACCGGGACGAGAACACGAAAGATCTTATCCGTCATGCCCATTGTCTCAACCCTTTTCTCAAGGTTGGTTTTTACTTTGTTTTCATACCCCGAGTACGTATGAACAACATACCATCTTTTTTCCATATTTGCAGGACTGCGTCCTTCCCTCCCCAGCTCATTTACTCTCTCATTCTAACCTTCTGAATGAAAATTTATAACGAATTATCCTAAAATGAGGCGGATTATCGAGGAAATACCCTGGTCAATCAATGCGAAGAAAACAGCTATAAAAATAACCGTTGTAACAGTTACAATCGTATAGCGTGTTAATTCCTTACGCGTTGGCCAACTTACCCGCTTCATTTCACTTGCGACATTACGAAAGAACTTACCAGAACGTTGAACAATACTTGCCATTACTTGTTACCCCCAATTAATCTGGTGGAAAACTCCCCCGAGAATCTATTTTGATAAGGTTTGCCTCAAGAAGCAAACACCCTTCGAGGCATTACTTTGTTTCACGATGGACAGTGTGAACATCGCAGTATTTGCAATACTTCTTAACTTCCATGCGGGCCGGGCTCGTCTGTGAGTTTTTCATAGTTGTATAGTTTCGGCTATTGCATTGAACACATGCTAGTACTGCCTTTTTTCGCATAATGACACCTTCCTAAGCCGCGCAGTAGTGAAGTTTGTAATTTATATAAGCTATATTATTTCAAAAAAGAGCAAAATAAAAAAACGTTCAGCTACCCTGTGACGTTCTTACAAACCTAACAAAAAATTGACATTCTTACTTTTATCACTTTATCACAGCGTGTTTCAGCATGTCAATAAAGCGTCGGATAGGTACTCATAAGAAAAGAACAGGGAACTCGCCCCTGTTCTTTTCCCTAACCATCTTAGGTTTGTCCATATTAAAGGCTGACTTCACGTAGTTCGAGATAACGCTCTAACTTGCGTTTCACTCGTTGCAATGCGTTATCAATTGACTTGACGTGACGGTTTAGATCAACCGAAATTTCTTGGTATGAACGTCCATCGAGATAGAGCATTAGCACCTTTCTCTCTAAATCGCTCAAAATTTCTGACATTTTAAGTTCGATGTCATCAAATTCTTCCTGATTAATAATTAATTCCTCAGGATCTGTTACTTTCGTGCCGCATATAACGTCTAGAAGCGTACGATCAGACTCTTCATCGTAAATTGGCTTATCAAGCGATACGTAAGAGTTAAGCGGAATATGCTTCTGTCTTGTAGCGGTTTTGATAGCTGTAATCATCTGCCGGGTGATGCATAATTCGGCAAACGCTTTAAAAGATGAGAACTTGTCTCCTCTAAAATCACGAATGGCTTTGTAGAGACCGATCATCCCTTCTTGGATGATATCTTCTCGGTCTGCTCCAATGAGAAAATACGACCTCGCCTTAGCGCGTACGAAATTTTTGTACTTCGTAATCAAATGTTCCAACGCTCTACTGTGACCTTCATGAACCATGATGACGAGCATTTCATCATCAAGTTGATCGAATGCTACGTGTTCCAGGTGTCTTTGGTCTACTGACAGTTGTTCTTGATTTACCGTGCTTTCTTTGAGGTCTACTGTACTCAATATGCGTTCCCCCCGACCAGTACGCTATATAGAAATATTATACAGTACGTGTCGAAAAATCGTCAACCGCCTATTTACCGCCTCTTCGCCATTTTTCAAATATTTCGCTAATTTCTTCTGATAAATGCAGGCCACCAGAACGATTGCGACGATTTTCAGTATTTACACTTTTTTCAATTCCTTTTTCAATTCCTTGCATTTCGTTGTAAAGTTCACGCGCAGATTTCCTAAGTGCACCTTGGCCAAAGATAGCCCATTGCTCTGTAAAATCTGATGTTGCCACATGTATTTGCGTTCTTATACCCTTCAGTTCCCTCGCCATTTTCTCAATCCGCTCATCTGCTGTTTCATTTTCTCTCGTATAAATAACATCAATTCTGTATTGGCTATGACGTTTTTCAATACCATGAGAGAGGTGAGCGTCAAAAACGACGATCACCTGATACCCGGTATAAGCTTGATATTCGGCCATTTTTTCAATTAGAAGCTCACGTGCTTTACTGAAATCTCTCTCTTTAAGTGTTCGCAATTCTGGCCATGCACCAATAATGTTATAGCCATCAACTAACAGCACGTCCATTATTTACTCCCCCAAAGGATGACGTTGTCGGTATACCTCATACATCATTAACCCTGCAGCAACTGAAGCGTTGAGAGAGGTTACTTTTCCGGCCATTGGAAGACTTACTAAGAAATCACATTTATCCTTAATAAGACGTCCCATCCCTTTACCTTCACTTCCGATGACAAGTCCGATCCCCATATCATAGTCTGCCTGACGATAGTCCTGTCCCCCGGTTGCATCAGTGCCCACAAACCACAAGCCGTGGTCTTTCAACTCGTCCATTGTTCTAGCAAGGTTCGTTACTCGCGCAACCGGGATATACTCAATCGCTCCTGTAGAAGATTTGGCAACGGTAGAAGTTAAACCAACCGCTCTTCTTTTTGGAATAATAACTCCATGAGCTCCTGCAGAATCCGCTGTTCTTAATATAGATCCTAGATTATGAGGATCTTCAATTTCATCAAGAATAAGGAAAAACGGCGGCTTCCCAGAATCCTCTGCTTTCTTAAATAAATCCTCAAGATCAGCATATTCATAAGCCGCAATTGAAGCGACAACACCTTGATGGTTACTTTCCCCGGATAGTTGTTCTAGCTTTCGTTTCGGCACGAACTGCACGAGTACATTTTGTTCCTTTGCTTTTTGTATCAAGTTTTGAAGAGGGCCTTTTTGAGACCCTTCATTTATCCAAATTTTATTGATTTCGTGTCCCGATCGTAATGCTTCAAGAACCGAATTTCGTCCTACAATAAATTCTTTATCCATCTGACTTCACTTCTTTCTTCGGTTGTTCTACGAATTCATAAAGCTTTTGTAACAATTCATTTACTCTCTCTTCATTCCCCTTCAAATGATGGTACCCAAACAAAGCTTCAAGGGCTGTTGAATATTTGTACGTACTTACGCTCGTATTCTTTGGGACAGTTCCCGATTTAGCATTTCTTCCTCGGCGCACAACACCAGCTTCTTCCTCTGTCAGCCATTCTTTGTTTAATACATGGTGCAGGAACGCTGCCTGTGCTTTTGCAGAAACATACGTCGTTGCTGTTCGGTGCAGCTGATTAGGTCGAATGTGACCAAGTGAAAGCAGCCGCTTCCGAACGTTAATTTCAATAACAGAATCTCCCATATAAGCAAGTGCAAGTGAATTAAGTTGTTTTGCATCGATTTCCTTCATGCGCTACATCCTTTTCCAGCGAACGCCTTGAGGTGTATCCTCAAGAAGAATTCCCTGTTCTTTTAATTCATCACGAATTTCATCTGCTCTTCCAAAATCACGTTGCTTCCTTGCTTCATTTCGTTCTTCTATCAGTTGATCCACATCTTCATCAAGTAGAGCTTTTTCTCTTTTGAAGGAAATGCCAAGAACGGAACCAAAGTCTTCAAAGCGCTCCATAAATAGTTCAAGAATCTCCATGGATGAATTTGTCCCCTGGAGGTAGAGATTAGCTTCTTTAGAAAGTTCAAATAAAATGGAGATCGCATTCGCCGTATTAAAATCATCGTCCATTTCTGTAACGAAGCGTTCACGATATCCCTCAATTCTCTCTTGCCATTTCTCAACTTCTCCATCAAGGTCAGCACTGTGTTGAAGGCGGTGCTCAAGGTTTTCTACCGTATCCTTAATGCGATCAAGTCCTGTTTTAGCACTTGCCAAGAGCTCATGGTCAAAGTTAATGGGATTACGATAATGAACAGACAACATAAAGAATCGAATCGCTTCTGGGTCATGCTGTTTAATCAAGTCATGAACAAGGACAAAATTACCTAGTGATTTAGACATTTTCTCGTTGTTAATATTGATATACCCGTTGTGAAGCCAATAATTCGCAAAAGTATGCCCAGTTAACGCTTCCGTTTGCGCTACTTCATTTTCATGGTGAGGGAATGCCAGATCTTTTCCTCCCGCATGAATATCAATTGTATCTCCTAAATATTTCTTCGCCATCGCCGAGCATTCAATGTGCCAGCCTGGTCGCCCCTCTCCCCATGGACTCGCCCATGAAATTTCACCTTCTTTTGCAGATTTCCAAAGTGTAAAATCAAGAGGGTCTTCTTTCTTTTCACCCACCACAATTCGAGAACCGAGCTTAAGCTCATCGATGGACTGGTGTGAAAGTTTTCCATAACCTTCGAATTGACGAGTTCTAAAGTACACATCTCCTTCAGACTCATATGCGTAGTTCTTTTCAATAAGAGCTGTGATAAAATCAATGATTTCCTGCATGTTCTCTGTTACTCTTGGATGTTCGTCTGCTTTCTTAACGCCAAGCGCACCCGTATCTTCATGATAAGCACCGATAAATCGTTCAGCCACTGCCGGTACATCTTCACCCAATTCATTGGCCGCTCGAATCAATTTATCATCTACATCCGTAAAGTTAGAAACATACTGCACATCATAATCTCTGTATTGAAGATAACGACGGACAACATCAAAGACAATAGCAGGGCGCGCGTTACCAATATGAATATAGTTGTATACGGTCGGACCGCACACGTACATCCGTACTTTACCTTCTTCAATTGGTTGAAACGTTTCTTTTTTCTGTGTCAATGTATTATATAGCTTAATCGCCATAACTTTCACTCCTCTTCCTTAACGTTCGGACTTCCTCTGTTAACTCTCGCAATTCTTGTTCCATTTGCTTAAATTTATCAGCCACTGGATCCGGCATCTTATGATGGTCAAGATTATGTGGAACTTTCACTCCATTTTGGATAACGACTCTTCCAGGTATACCTACCACAGTTGAATTAACAGGCACATCCTGCAAAACAACTGACCCGGCACCTACTTTGGAATTCTCTCCTATCGTGATGGAGCCTAGCACCTTCGCTCCCGTCGCAACAAGCGTATTATCCCCAAGAGTTGGATGACGTTTCCCTTTTTCTTTACCAGTTCCCCCAAGTGTTACGCCTTGGAATAACGTCACATTATTTCCAATCTCACATGTTTCTCCAATAACAACACCCATACCGTGATCAATAAAACAACGTTCTCCAATTGTTGCTCCTGGATGAATTTCGATACCTGTGAAAAATCGACTGATTTGCGATACTGCTCTAGCAAGAAAGAAAAACTTCTTTTTCCAAAACCAGTGTGCCACTCGATGTGACCATATTGCGTGAAGGCCAGCATAAGTTAGAATAACCTCAAAATAACTTCGTGCTGCTGGATCTTGATCAAAGACCACATCGATATCCTGCTTCAACGTCTTCCACATGTCTTCACCTCTCTCCGTATACTCCCATAAGATCAACTAGAATGTAGGTTCACCATCTCTGCGTTCCAAAGAATAATAATTATTAAAAAAAGCGCCCCTGTGTGATGACTCCATCACACAGAGACGCTATTTGCGTGGTTCCACTCTGCTTCGAACATTTTTACAAATGTTCCTATCACCGATAACGGCGGCACCGCTCCTACCTAATAACCATAAAGGCTTTCTGTAGAAGACTCAGAGGGGCATTTCAATGAGTAAATACTTAAGCTGCTTTCAGCCGAGGACAGCTCTCTCTATAAAGAATTACACTCATTTACTTTTCCTCTTCAACGTTTGTTGTCAATTCGCTTATTATTATGCTTTACTCATCGCAAGAACTTGATTCAAACGAGCATTAACTGCTTCCCTTCCAAGTAAGGCAATCGCCTGTGGAAGTTCAGGACCATGTGTTTCACCTGTCGTAGCCACACGGATTGGCATAAAGAGTTTCTTCCCTTTATGACCAGTTGCCTTTTGAGTAGCCTTGATAGCTGATTTAATTGCAGCTGGCTCAAATTCTTCAACTTCTTTAAGTTGGTCTAAGAATCCTTGCATCACTTCAGGAATTTGCTCTTCGTTTAGTACTGTCATTGCCTCTTCATTATACTGAATTTCTTGCTTAAAGAACAACTCAGTAAGCTCAACAATTTCTCTACCATAGTGAAGTTGTTCTTGATAAAGGGCGATTAGTTCTTGAGCCCATTCCTTTTGTTCCGCTGTCATTTCAAGAGGGAACCTTCCTGCTTCAACAAGATGTGGAAGAGTCAGTTCAACCACTCGATCAAGACTCGCCTGTTTAATATATTGATTATTCATCCAGTAGAGTTTTTGTGAATCAAAAACTGCCGGCGAAGTGGACAAGCGTTCTGGATCAAAGATTTCGATCAATTGCTCTTTCGTAAACAGCTCTTCTTCTCCCTTAGGCGACCAACCAAGTAGTGTCACAAAATTAAATAACGCTTCTGGAAGAAAACCTAAGTCATGGTACTGTTCAATATACTGCACAATTGATTTATCCCGCTTACTAAGCTTCTTCTTCTGATCATTAACGATCAGTGTCATATGACCAAATTTAGGTGGTTCAAAACCAAATGCTTCGTAGATCATTAACTGCTTAGGTGTGTTTGAGATATGATCATCCCCACGAAGAACGTGAGAAATCTTCATATGGTGATCATCGAGAGCAACGGCATAGTTGTAAGTCGGAATACCGTTCTTCTTAACGATAACAAAGTCGCCAATTCCATTCGATTCAAAGGATACGCGGTCTTTTACAACATCGTCAAACGAATATTCTTTATCACGTGGAACTGCAAAACGAATGCTCGGTTCTCTACCTTCTGCTTCTAACTTTTCACGCTGGTCTTCTGTAAGATGTCGACATTTTCCAGAATATCGCGGCATTTCTCCTCGCGCACGCTGTGCTTCTCGCTCTGCCTCAAGCTCATCTTCTGTACAATAACATTTATATGCAAGTTCTTTATTCAAAAGCTCTTTTGTATGTTCAGTATAAATATCTAGACGTTCCATTTGAGTATATGGACCGTATTCTCCCTCTTTATCGATACTCTCATCCCAATCCATTCCTAGCCACTTTAAGTAATCAAGCTGATTCTCAACGCCACCTTCAACATTACGAGACTGGTCCGTATCTTCAATACGAATGATGAACTTACCGCCTTGATTTCTAGCAAACAAATAATTAAATAACGCCGTTCTTGCATTCCCAATATGTAAATAACCTGTTGGGCTCGGCGCATAACGTACGCGTACTTCGTTTCCCATTATATCCACCACCATTAATTATTATCTTTAACTGTCTTATTATTTTACCATTACCGTCAAATTATCGGTCAAGCTTTTTGAAGCAACACGACAACTTCAGCCGCAATTCCTTCCCCTCTACCAGTAAATCCAAGCTTCTCTGAAGTAGTAGCCTTCACATTTACCTGGCTAATGTCACACTCAAGTAAATGAGCAATCACTTCACGCATAGCTGAAATATGAGGAGCCATTTTGGGAAGCTGCGCAATAATTGTGCAATCCACATTACCGAGCGTAAAGCCTTTTTCCTTCACAATTCCAAATACATGTCGAAGAAGTTCCTTTGAATCAGCATCTTTAAAAGCTTCATCTGTATCGGGAAAATGTTTTCCTATATCGCCTTCTCCAATAGCCCCAAGACAAGCATCCGCAACGGAATGTAGGAGTACGTCAGCATCGGAATGACCAAGCAAACCTTTCTCAAATGGAATGGTAACCCCTCCAATAATACACGGACGGTCTTCCACTAACTTATGTACATCAAAGCCATGACCAACTCGCATTAAACTCCACTCTCCCTCTTCTCTCGCAAGATCGCTCTCGCAAAAATTAAATCTTCAGGTGTTGTTAATTTCACATTCCAATAATCCCCCGGGATCACTTGGACTGAGCGTCCATTCATCTCTACTAAACTGGCGTCATCAGTTCCAATCACACCGTTCTCCTCAGCCCATTTATGAACTCCTTTGATGACCGAAAGACGAAAAGCCTGTGGAGTTTGCACGGCCCACAAGCTTGAGCGATCAATGGTTTTCTGCACCTTCAGTTCATCCACTTGCTTCACTGTGTCCTTAACTGGAACAGCTACAATCGCACCATCGTAATCTTTAGCTGCTGTCGCCGCTTGATTTGCAACTTCATGTGTAAAAAATGGACGGGCACCATCGTGAATTAAAACAATTTTATCCCCTTGCAATGCTTTAAGTCCTTCATAAACACTTTGCTGACGTTCATAGCCACCTGTTACGACATGACTTACCTTTGTTAGTCCATATTCCTGAATAAGCGAGTGAAAATCTTCATGCTCACGTTCATTTACAGCGAGCACGATCTCCTCGCAATGTGGGTCACTCTGAAAAACCGATATCGTATGAACGATAATCGGTTTTCCTTCAAGCATAATAAATTGTTTGTTTTTCCCTGCGTTCATCCTTTTCCCCTGTCCGGCAGCAGGAATGACTACTGAATATTTCAAAGCTAGAACCCCCGTCGCCTATCACTTAAAGTGCTTTTTCGAGTAGTTTGGGTTTGGCAAAAATCATGCGTCCAGCTGATGTCTGCAATACGCTCGTTACAAGAACATCAATCGTTTTACCAATATAATTCCTACCTTCTTCCACTACTATCATTGTACCATCGTCTAGATAGGCTACGCCCTGATTATATTCTTTTCCATCTTTGATGACTTGAACATTAAGCTCTTCACCAGGGAGAACGACTGGTTTAACCGCATTGGCTAAATCGTTGATGTTCAACACTTGAACCTTTTGAAGTTCGCATACTTTATTTAAGTTAAAGTCGTTTGTAACAACCATGCCATTAACAAGCTTGGCAAGCTTAACCAGTTTACTATCAACTTCTTGAATTTCTTCAAAATCACCTTCGTATATTTCCACATTCACCGCAAGCTCTTTTTGTATCTTGTTTAGTATATCAAGACCTCGACGACCACGGTTTCGTTTCAAAACGTCTGATGAATCAGCAATATGCTGCAATTCCTCTAGTACAAATTGTGGTATAACGAGTGTTCCTTCAAGAAAACCAGTTTGACAGATATCAGCAATTCTTCCATCAATAATTACGCTTGTATCAAGGATCTTCAATTTGGATGAACCAGAATCAATCTCATCCTCATCGTTATCCTTTTTCTTATCTTTTCCTTTGGTGTTCGAGAAAAGATTAATAAGCTCATCACGCTTTTTAAATCCAACCTGGAATCCAAAATACCCAAGCAAAATGGTAATGAAAATCGGCAGAATGTTACTCACAACTGGAAAGTTAATCTCAGCCAGAGGTACGGTTAGTAAAAATGCAATTATAAGTCCAATAATCAGTCCAATTGCCCCAAATAGTACGTCTCCAACCGGTGCACTAACAACCTTTTCTTCAACCAGACGAATGAAATCGACAATATAATCTGTCACCCAAAAAGTTGCTAAAAAGAATAACACCGCTCCTATGACAGCACCTGCATAAGAATTAGTAAATACTGCTGGAAGGTCCCCTATATTGAGTAATTGTATTAAATCTGGTAAGTATACTAATCCCAGTGCTCCGCCTAAAATGATAAAAAATAACTGTACAATCCACTTTATCATTGACGTTTTCACCTCCTTTTAACATTATAAACAAATTCTCAGAATTGAAACATAAATCCTTGAAGTTTGTGAATTTTATAGTATGATTATAGGTTAGCTTGCATGACTATAAATTAATTATAGATTAGCACACCCCCTATGGAATGTCTATTTCACAGCCCTATATGTGGCGATCTACAAAGAGTTGCTCCTGAATTCGTTTCAATCCATCTTTAATTTTCTTAGCTCGAATGGCCCCAATTCCATCTACATGATCGAGTTCTTCAATAGAGGCTTTAGAAATAGCGTTAAGGTTTTCAAAACTATCTACCAAGTTCTCAATTATATTTGATGGCAGTCTCGGAATTTTATGCAAGATCCGATACCCTCTCGGTGCTACATTCTCATTTTGATCATGATAACCCAGAATTCTCATAATGGCATTGTCTTCTAGTAAATCATCACTTGAAAGCTTCTTTAAACGTTTCATAACATCAGCTGGAGATTCATCCACATCTTTTACGTAATCTCCAATCAGCCACTTTGCTTCCGATTCAAGATTCGAAACAAGCTCTTCCATCTGCATACTAATCAGTCGACCTTCCGTACCAAGCTCATTAATGTAGTTAAGGATCTCTTTTTTGATGCGCAAAACCATCTCAATACGATGGATAACTTGAGCAACTTCCTGAAGGGTTACGAGTTCTTCAAACTCAAGAGCTCCGAGATCGGTAATCCCTTGATCAAGAACTGATTTGTATTTTTCAAGTGTTTGCATCGCCTGATTCGCTTTTGTCAGTATAACGCCGATTTCCTTTAATGAATAACGAATACTTCCTTGATAAAGTGTAATAACGTTGCGACGTTGTGAGATCGAGATCACTAGATTACCTGTTCGCTTGGCGACGCGTTCCGCTGTTCGATGTCGGATACCCGTCTCTGTAGACGGGATCGAAGTCTCAGGTATTAACTGTGTATTAGCATAAAGGATTTTAGAAGCTTCTTTGTTCAAAATAATGGCTCCATCCATTTTCGCAAGCTCATACAGGTAAGCAGGGGTAAACCGACACTCTATTGAAAATCCACCATCAACAATATCCTGCAATTTCCCATCATACCCCACAACGATTAAACCGCCAGTATTGGCTCGTAGTATATTATCGATTCCATGCCTTAACTGCGTACCGGGTGCAACGATTTTTAGAATTTCATTTATGATTTCCTGCTGCTTATCGATCTCCATCTTCTACCCTCCTAGCGCTTCATTTAATGCTTCATCTACGGTTTGAACGCCAATAACCTGAATACCTTCAGGGAAAGTCCAACCACCTATATTTTTCTTTGGAATAATAGCCCGCTCAAAACCAAGTTCGGCAGCTTCAATCACTCGTTGTTCGATCCGTGATACCCTTCTGATTTCTCCTGTTAGTCCAATTTCTCCTACCACAATATCTGATGGACGTGTTGGTTGATCTCTAAAACTGGACGCGATTGATACTGCAATAGCAAGATCAATTGCCGGCTCATCAAGTCGCACACCACCTGCAACATTTAAATAGGCATCCTGATTTTGCAGGAGAAGTCCTACTCTTTTCTCAAGAACTGCCATCAATAGAGAAACGCGGTTATGATCAATTCCTGTCGCAGTTCTTCGTGGATTCCCAAAGCTTGTTGGTGATATTAATGCCTGGATCTCAACTAGAACAGTTCTCGTTCCCTCCATAGATGCAACAACTGTTGAACCAGCTGATCCAGATGATCGTTCTTCTAGAAAGATTTCTGAAGGGTTAAGTACTTCTTCAAGCCCCTCTTCCTTCATCTCAAAAACACCTATTTCATTTGTTGACCCAAAACGGTTCTTTACTCCGCGTAGAATTCGAAACGTATGATGACGTTCCCCTTCAAAATAAAGCACAGCGTCAACCATATGTTCTAAAAGTCTCGGACCAGCAATTGATCCCTCTTTTGTCACATGTCCAACAATGAAAATAGCTATTCCTCTTGTTTTAGCTATACGCATAAGTTGAGAAGTACATTCCCGCACTTGTGAAACACTACCTGGTGCAGACGTAACTTCTGACCTGAAAATGGTTTGAATCGAATCGATGATCACAAGCTGGGGGTTTATTTCTTCAATTGCTTTACTAATATACTCAAGATCAGTCTCTGCTAATACATATAATTTTTCTGCATCGACCCCTAGACGATCTGCACGAAGCTTCGTCTGCTTGACCGACTCTTCACCAGAGATATAAAGAACCGGATGATCTTGGTCAGCAAGCTTTGATGACGTTTGGAGCAAAAGAGTTGACTTACCAATGCCTGGGTCCCCTCCAACAAGCACGAGGGAGCCTGGTACTACTCCGCCGCCTAACACGCGATCAAGCTCTGTAATATGAGTTAAAATCCTAGGCTCCATTTCTTTTTGAATACGTCGTATGGACGTCGGTTTACTTGCAGTTTCATTACTTGAAGTAACAAAGCGTCTTCGGTCATTGTCACCTGGTACAACCTCTTCCACCATAGTATTCCATTGATGGCACCCCGGACATTTCCCCATCCATTTTGCAGATTCATAGCCACAATCCTGACACATAAATTTCGTTTTTTTCTTTGCCATTTAACATCCTCACCTTCACGATCAACCGAACAAATTACTGTCTTTATTTTATCACAACTTATAAGTTCCTATGAACTCATAATGATTGGCAGATTCAAAAAGTTTTCTAGGACAAATAAACCGTCCTGTTTATTGAAATAACCTGCTTTTCAACTCTTTTACACTAGCATTCCGAAATAAGACATAGTCATTATCTCAATACCTTTCCCTTAAGTATCTCAAACCACTCCTCAAATATAAAAAAACCGGAAGACATTTGCCTTCCGGTTGTTATTCTTAAGATGAAGTTGCTTCAGAAAGGGTCTCGACAACAAAATCATTTTCTTTATAATCGATTTTCACTCGTTGGCCTTTTTCGATGTTACCTCTAAGCAACTCTTCAGAAAGGCGATCTTCAATATGGCGCTGTAGAGCTCTTCTAAGCGGTCGAGCACCATACTCTGGATCATAACCTTCTTCAGAGATCTTATCGAGAGCCGTATCCGTTAATTCAAAATCAATACCATGATCTGATAGACGAGCTTTAAGCTGGTTGGCCATCAGAACAATGATTTCCTTCAAGTGTTTCTTTTCAAGCGAATGGAATACAATCGTCTCATCAATTCGGTTTAGGAACTCTGGACGGAAAGTCTTCTTAAGATCATCCATCACTTTACCTTTCATATCGCTATATTCCTGACCTTCAGAGCCTGTCGAAAAGCCAACGTATTTATTACGTTTAAGCGTGCTAGCTCCAACGTTTGAAGTCATAATAACGACAGTATTACGGAAATCGACTACGCGACCTTTAGAATCAGTCAATCGTCCATCTTCTAGTACTTGAAGAAGAATATTAAAGACATCTGGATGTGCTTTCTCAATTTCATCTAGCAAGATAACAGAATAAGGTTTGCGTCTTACCTTCTCAGTTAACTGGCCGCCTTCTTCATATCCAACGTAACCTGGAGGTGAACCAACAAGACGTGACGTTGAGTGTTTCTCCATGTACTCAGACATATCAATTCGGATAACAGAATCTTCTTCACCGAATAGTGTTTCAGCAACAGCACGAGCTAGTTCAGTTTTACCTACCCCTGTTGGCCCAAGGAAAATAAATGAACCAATTGGGCGCTTAGGATCCTTCAATCCAGCACGAGCACGTCGTACTGCTTTTGAAATAGATTTTACGGCTTCTTCTTGACCGATCAGGCGATTATGAAGAATCTCTTCCATTTTCAATAGACGTTCTGTTTCCTGCTCTTCTAGCTTGGAAACCGGGATACCGGTCCAATTGGCAACGACAATCGCAATATCCTCCGGTGTAACCTCTTGATTCTCTTTTCCTTGCTTTTCTTTCCATTCTTTCTTCGTCTGCTCTAGCTGCTCGCGTAAGCGTTGTTCAGAATCACGAAGAGAAGCGGCTTTCTCAAACTCCTGGCTTTGAACAGAAGCATCCTTTTCTTTTCGAACCTCTTCAAGCTTCTTATCAAGTTCTTTTAAATTTGGTGGTGCAGTATAAGAACGAAGGCGAACTTTCGAAGCGGCTTCGTCAATTAAATCAATTGCTTTATCCGGTAAGAAACGATCCGAAATGTAACGATCTGAAAGTTTAACCGCGGCTTCGATCGCATCGTCAGTAATCGTAACGCGGTGATGAGCTTCATAACGATCTCTAAGTCCCTTTAAAATAAGAGCGGACTCATCACTTGTCGGTTCGTTAACTTGAATTGGTTGGAAGCGACGTTCAAGTGCAGCATCCTTCTCAATGTATTTACGATACTCATCAAGAGTAGTAGCACCAATACATTGAAGTTCTCCTCTTGCTAGTGCAGGTTTAAGAATATTTGAAGCATCAATTGCTCCTTCTGCACCACCAGCGCCAATTAGTGTATGAAGTTCATCAATAAACAGAATAATGTTACCTGCCTGACGAATTTCATCCATTACTTTCTTCAAACGGTCTTCAAATTCACCGCGGTATTTCGTACCTGCAACGACAGTACCCATATCTAGCGTCATAACGCGCTTATCACGAAGCGTTTCAGGTACTTCATTGTTAATAATTTGCTGAGCAAGGCCTTCTGCAATTGCAGTTTTACCAACTCCTGGCTCTCCGATTAGGACAGGGTTATTCTTTGTACGTCGGCTAAGCACTTCAATCACTCGCTCAATTTCTTTGCTTCGACCAATAACAGGATCCAGTCCGTTGTCTCGAGCGATCACAGTAAGATCTCTTGCAAGACTATCTAGTGTAGGAGTATTTGCGCTCGCTCCTCCAGCTTGATGACTAGAAGAAGAGCTTTCATTACTACCTAACAATTGTAGAACCTGCTGACGAGCTTTATTTAAGCTTACCCCTAAGTTATTAAGTACGCGTGCAGCAACACCTTCACCCTCGCGAATTAAGCCAAGTAGAATATGTTCAGTACCTACATAGGAATGGCTCAACTTACGTGCTTCATCCATCGATAATTCAATCACTTTTTTAGCTCGTGGTGTATAGTGAATGGATTGAACAGAATCCTGTCCGCGTCCAATTAACTTCTCTACTTCTTTTTGAATCTTGTCTGAGCCAAGTCCAAGTGCTGTTAACGCTTTGGCTGCAATACCTTCACCTTCACGGACTAACCCAAGTAAGATATGTTCAGTACCAACGTTGTTATGGCCAAGTCGGATCGCCTCTTCTTGTGCTAAAGCAAGTACTTTCTGGGCACGTTCTGTAAATCGTCCAAACATCATTGTTCATCACCCTCCAAATTCTTCGTTAGTTGATCTTCAAGTTCAAGTCTTTCTCTAATTAAAGTAGCACGTTTGATATCTCGTTCCGTAGGGGTAAGACTTGCCCCAGCATACTGCTGTAAGAAACCTGGTTGAGTTAGGATAAGCAATTCATTCAATATCGATTTAGATAAGCCTTTTACAAGACCTAAATCAATACCAAGTCTTACATCTGACAAACACTTAGCTGCTTCTTTTGATTGAATAATTCTGCTGTTCTGCAGAACACCAAGGGCACGATAAATACGATCCTCTAACTCAATTCGGGAGTTATCTAGAAGTGCCCTTCTAGCAGCACGTTCTTTTTCGATAACTTGCATAACCACACCTTGTAAATCTTCAATGATGTCATCTTCTGTCTTTCCAAGAGTGATCTGATTTGATATCTGAAAAATATTACCTAGCGCTTCGCTACCTTCCCCATAGCTACCTCTTACGACAAGACCGAGCTGGTTGATAGCCGGAATAATATGGTTTAATTGCTGTGTTAATACAAGCGCAGGGAGGTGTAGCATAACAGAAGCTCGCATGCCGGTTCCCACATTAGTAGGACAACTTGTTAAATATCCTTTTCTTTCATCAAATGCGTAGTCAACTTTTCCTTCAATCCAGTTATCTAATGAATTTGCAATGGTTAGCGCCTTCTTCAGTTCGAACCCTGCAACTAGACATTGAATACGAAAATGATCTTCTTCATTAATCATTATACTAACCGTTTCATTCTCGCTCAGAAGCACACCGCCGTTATTTGAGTGTTCGATAAGGTTAGGACTAATCAAGTGCTTCTCCACAAGAACTCTCTTCTCGATAGGTTTTAACTCATCCATTTCAATTAATTCAAGTTCACCAATCTGGTCGTCTGGAATATCTGTAAACTGTTGTCGAACTTCTTTTATAACTTGTAAATTATCCTCACTGTTTGAAACGATCGGAAAAACATAATTCTTTAAGTTACGTGCAAATCGGACCCGACTGCTCATGACAATATCAGAATCTGGACCCTCATCTTTCATCCATGGGCTTACGGCTTCACTGATAAAATGCTGAAGTGACATTATGCTCCCCCTTCCCATTTGCTCTTTTCTTCAAGGGAACGAATCAAATCTCTAGTTTCTGCAGCTTTTTCAAATTCTTCATGCTGGATATACTCTTTCATTTTGCTTCTTAAGTTCTGAACTTTGCGTTCAATTTCTATCGCTGCTCCAGCCCTCTTCGGAACTTTTCCAGCGTGAACAGTATTGCCCCCATGAACTTTTTTAAGTATAGGATCCAAGTTATCCGAAAAGGTTTTGTAGCACTCAGAACACCCAAATCTTCCAATCTTAGTGAATTGTTGATAGGTCAACCCACACTTTGGACAGTGTATTGGCTCTTTTTTATAAAAAGACTGAGCTGGATTCTCCTCAATAGGGGTATCGAAATTTAGTAATCCCGATAATAAGTTATGGATAGAAAAATGGTTAGTGCCTGGCTCAACCTCACCTTTTTCCTTAGCACACTTCTCACAAATGTGAAACTCTGTTTTTTCACCATTAATAATCTTAGTGAAATGAAGCGTAGCAGGGCGCTCACCACATTCCTGACAAGTCATAGGGCAACCCTCCTTCTCTACCCTAAAAAGTATAAAATTTATTTATATTTTAAAGCAGTTAGCATGGCACGCAACATATTCGCACGCAGATGATCTCTAACTGGTAATTCTATAGTAATCACAGTACGATCTAGTACGCTTAACATTAACTTCGCTTCTCGCTCCGAAATTACCTCTTCTTCATGTAAACGAAGAATAATATTTTCTGAAACTACTTGTGGCACTTGATTTTTGACGATCTGTATCATTTCGTCTATTAAATCAGCGTGGGTTTCGGGTTTAACTTTAACGATCCGTATATAACCCCCTCCACCTCTCTTACTTTCCACAATATAGCCTTTTTCAATCGTAAAGCGGGTATTTATTACATAATTAATTTGCGAGGGAACACATTGAAATTTATCTGCTATTTCACTTCGCTTTATTTCAACAGCATCCCTTCCATCCACCATTAAAATTTTCTTTAGATATGCTTCAATAATATCGGAAACATTCCTCACGTAGTTCCCTCCTCTCCGTCCCCATACTGACTTTGACTATATTTGACGTTAAATATATTATAACGTTTTTATCAAGGATTGCAAAGCAACAAGCCTATCGTAGTTCTTCTGTATAAAGCATTACCATTTAAGATAAATCCAAGACTCTTTTTTCTCTAGTTTTCACCTTTTAATAGAGCAACTAAAATTTTCTTCAGAAAACTATTAAACAAAAAAATACGATTAGACTCGAATAATTCATTTGCTACATAAGGGTAGCAAAATTTTTCATTAAAAGTTTCTTAACCCTGCAATATGAATTGCTTATATTTCTCTATTATATAGAGTGCTTAGATAGAGAATATATCCGATCAGGTATTTAGATGCTTGAGGAATTACTCTGCGATAGTAAGGCAAAACAATTATGCAAACAGAAAAATTAATTCCGCGATCTTTTAAAACAGAACTAGCTATCTAAAATTGTTGAGAAAGAAATACAAAAAAAGCGAGAAACCCTCAGGTCTCTCGCTTCTCTTATGTTGCCTAGCGACGTCCTACTCTTGCA
>NZ_JBITPM010000042.1:0-22180 GCF_050467905.1 Pseudalkalibacillus sp. NRS-1564
CAGAAACTGCGATATTTCACTCTTTCACCAGAACACAAAGGGCGTGTTCTAGTTCAAGAGATCCAATATCTCCGTTTCTAAACGCTCGTCTCCGCTTTTCGTGTCTAGCTGCAGTGGGCAGGGTCTCGATCGCTTCACCCCATAAAATGAACACAAAAACCGTGTTCTTTTTATGGGCCTCCAGCGCTTGTCGACCCTAACCGCCCACTTCCGCTTTTCGTGTCTAAACGCTCCCTTCTGCTTTTCTTTTTTCAACTGGTGGCTGTTCGAGTCCGTTGAGGCGTTCGACTAGGCCGTGGCCGAATGGTGTTCCGGCAGAAGGGCTTTCATTGTTGTTGAGAAGGCCTCCTCTAAGCTCGTAAGCTGTTGAGCCGTGCTCTGCGAAATCAAGTCCCTGAATTTCTTCTTCACGAGAAACGCGAATGGAAGAGAAGCGAGTATAGATGAATAAGAAAATACCTACTGTGCCAATCGTCCACGCCATAACTGCAAGAATTCCGATTGCTTGAACGAGGATTAGGGATGCACCGCCTCCGTAGAATAAACCACCATCGATTGCGAAAAGTCCAACGGCTAGCGTGCCCCACGCCCCACACACTCCGTGAACAGCAATCGCTCCAACTGGGTCATCCAATTTTACGCGTCGGTCAATCAGTTGAACGGCTTCAATCAAGATAACTCCAGCGATAAGACCGATGAACATAGCGCCAATTGGAGATACGCTTGCTGTTCCAGCTGTAATTCCGACAAGTCCAGCTAATGCGCCGTTTAGAGTTAAAGAAGCATCAATTTGCTTATAGCGAATATAAGAATAAAGGGCACTTCCGATGACACCACTTGAAGCAGAAAGAAGTGTTGTCGCTACGATTGTAGGGATAAGTGCGTCGCTTGCTGACAGTGTACTACCTGCATTGAATCCAAACCAGCCGAACCAAAGAATGAATACCCCTAGTGCGCCAAGTGGAATGTTATGACCTTGAATAACGTTCACTTTTCCATTTGAGTATTTACCAAGACGTCCTCCAAGAAAGGCGACTGCTACTACCGCACCAAGTGCACCTGTCATATGAACAACCGTTGAGCCAGCGAAGTCAACAAACCCTAGTTCTGAAAGCCATCCGCCACCCCAAATCCAGTGACCAACAACAGGATAAACAAATCCAATCATCGCAACCGTTACAGCAATATAGCTAATTAATTTCATTCTCTCAGCTACTGCACCAGAAATGATTGTCGCACAAGTTGCCGCAAAGACGGCCTGGAAAACAAAGAAGCCGATGTTTTTAGATTGTCCTAGAAGAAGGAAACCATCACTACCAATAAAACCGCCTGCTGAAGAACCGAACATCAATCCGTATCCAATTATAAAGTAAAGCACTGCACCGATTGACATTGTTAGGAGATTCTTCATTAAAATATTTAAGGCGTTTTTAGAACGGGTAAATCCAGTTTCAACCATTGCAAATCCAGCGTGCATGAAGAATACTAGAAAAGCAGCAATCATAATCCATACGGTATCCATTGAAGCACTCAAGGCGGTTACAGCAGAGGTATCGCCTGCTGCGAAGACATGTCCTCCTGAGAGAAGAAAGAGAAGCGCGAACAAACTAGTGATTTTTTTCATAGCTTTTATCATCCTTTTTGATTTATTTAAATGCTGTGAGTCCGTGTTCACCAGATCGTATGCGAATAACATCTTCGACAGGATAGACGAAGATTTTGCCGTCGCCAACTTCCCCGGTTGCACATATATCGCGAATATGCTTAACAACATGATCAAGCAGGTCATCATCAAAAACGAGCTCTACTTTAATTTTTGCCTGAAGCGAGACTTCAAAATGACTTCCTCTGAAGACACCAGTTTGTTTTTTCTGTAATCCACATCCAGCTACTTCAGATACTGTCATGCCTGTGATACCTTCATCTCTTAACCGATCTCTTAGATCCTGAAATGCCTCAGGACGAATAATGGCTTCTACTTTTTTCATGTAAGACCCTCCATGTCAGTTTTTCTAACATTGCCTTTTTTCTATATCCTAATATTATGCGGTGAAAACGAGAAATTCAAGGTTATTTTTTGAAAATTTAAAATAGTATGTCATAAAATCTCACCTTAGCACATTTGAATAATCAGAATATTCCAAGTGGGGTAAGGGTGGTTGCGCTTTCAGTTAATTTCGAATTCTGAGGCATAAAAAGAAGCTCCTGGATGATGACCAGGAGCTTCTTGCTCATGAAATGTCTAAAATAGTGAAGCCAAATGGTTCAAGATGAAGTAGGCTAGAGTCGTGCTGACTCCCTAAAAGAGTTTTTGTGTTCAAATAATTGAGTGAGAGATCAGTAGTTATGGCCTTTTCTGAGTTGTTTAATAGAAAGAGGAGCGTTTCATTGTTCGTTTTCCTCTTATATTGAATAAGTGATTCATCTGTATACACCACTTCGAAAGTTCCATCGTTCCGAAACGCAGGGTGTTGATTGCGAAGGGCGATTAATTCTTTTAAGAATTGAAATAGTTCAGTGTCCTGGTCTTTTTCATCCCAAATCATACATTCTCGACAATCGGGATCAGCGCCACCTTTCATCCCAATTTCGTCACCATAATAAATACAAGGTGTTCCTGGGAAGGAGAATTGAAGGATATACATGAGCTTCACGACCTCCTTTTTCCCGTTTGCCAGTGTGAGGAGTCGCGGTGTATCGTGACTTCCTAATAAATTAAAGGCGACTTCATTCACATTTGCAGGATAAGAGTGAAGGAGTGCGGATAGTCGGTTCCCCATTGTTTCGGCAGAGATTCTTCCATTTGCATAATGGTCAAGTAAGGCAGCAGTTAAAGGGTAATTCATTACAGCATCAAACTGATCGCCCTGTAACCACGGCATCGAGTCGTGCCAGATTTCACCAAGAATATAAAGCTCAGGCTTAACTCGCTTAACCTCTCTTCTAAATTCACGCCAGAAGCGGTGATCAATTTCATTTGCAACATCAAGTCGCCACCCGTCAATATCAAATTCTTCTACCCAGTAGCGACCAACTTGTAGTAAATACTCTCTCACTTCTGGGTTCTCAGTATTAAGCTTAGGCATTGTCGCTTCAAAGGCGAAAGTATCATAGGAGGGAAGAGGTTTTGTTTCAATTGGATAGGATCGAACGTGAAACCAGTCTCGATAGCGTGATGCTTCTCCGTTGTTTAATAAGTCCTGAAAAGGTTCGAAGTAATAACCGCTATGATTGAAAACAGCATCAAACATAACTTTAATGCCTCTTTCATGACAGGCTTTGACGAGCTCTTTAAACATTTCTTTATCGCCAAATTGTGGATCTATCTCCATGTAATCGATTGTGTCGTATTTATGGTTTGAGGCCGCTTTAAAAATAGGTGTGAAGTAAATTCCGTTAATTCCAAGTTCTGCTAAGTGATCAAGATGATTTATTACCCCCTGAAAGTCTCCGCCGAAAAAGTTGTTACGCTCCGGAGGATATTCTCCCCATGGAAGCGTACCTTTTGGATCTAAGGAAGTATCCCCGTTAGCAAATCGTTCAGGAAAGATCTGATACCATACTGTGTCTTTCACCCATTCAGGAGCTGTAAAGATATCAGCTTCATTTAGGAAAGGAAAACTATAATAGTCGTTGGTATCTGATGGCTGTTCCGTATAGAAGCCTTTTTCAGTATGATAATACGCTTCATTTTTATCTTCTAGAAAAAAGCCATATCTCAATCTACGATAAGGAGGTTGGATCGCAATACTCCAATAATCGAATAGAGAGTCAGAGCCAGTTACTTTCATTGTTTTAGAAGTGAACTGCCATTTGTTGTCTTTCCAATCATACGGATCTCCAAAAATAAGGGAGATGGATGTCACATCATCTTTCTTTGTTCGAATCATCAGGTGTAGTGTTTTCTTATCATATGCGTAAGCATAGTTGTTCTTTGGGCGGTGATAAATGGCTTCTTTAAACATAAATAGATACCTCCATGTGCAATCGCTTGCATTTTAATAAAAGAAAACTCTTTTCAAGCACTAATCGAAATGGAACGTTGCTTCTATATAAATGTAGAAGATCAAAGTACGATAGTCAAATGTAAAAAACAAGGTGAAATTCCGTTTCGAAAAAATTTTGAAAAAACTTTGTGCGAACGGTTGCGAAAATTTTATAGCCATGTATAATAAGTTATAGAAAGACAGTGCAATCGTTTTCACTAAGTTGTATGAAAGCGCTTGTACTCCTATCGTAAAATTAAGAGGGGGTTAACACATGAAACGCTTTTTCGCTTTGTTTCTTACACTAGTTCTTGCAATCGGCGTTCTTGCAGCATGCGGACCGCAAAACAATGAAAACGCTTCTAGTAACAACGGAGGCAGTGATTCTGAGGGGGAAGATGCAAATAAACCTGAGAAGCTAGTTGTTTGGGAAGATACAGATAAAGGGATTGCACTTGAACCGGCTATTGCTAGTTTCGAGGAAGAGTACGGCATTAAAGTTGAATTTAAAGAACTAGGTATGGCTGACGAAATTAGAGAGCAAATTCGTCTTGATGGTCCAGCAGGTACTGGTCCTGACGTTATTACACTTCCACATGATCAAATTGGACAAGCAGCGGTTGAAGGACTTATTTCCCCAATCGAAGTTGAACAGTCTGTGATTGATACATTTACAGAATCTTCTATTCAAGCTGAAAACTTTGACGGTAACCTGTATGGATTACCAAAAGCAACGGAAACACCTGTCTTCATTTACAACAAAGATCTAATGGAAAAAGCTCCAGAATCAATGGATGAAGTATATGATTTCGCAAAAGACTTCACGAAAGACAAGCAGTATGGCTTCCTTGCGCTATGGGATAACTTCTATTTTGCAAACGCTGTCCTTTCAGGATATGGCGGCTATGTGTTTGATCGCACTGATGAGGGATTAAACCCAGATGACATCGGTCTTAATAATGATGGTGCTATTGAAGGAACGGAATATATTCAGAAATGGTATCAGGAAGATCTTTTCCCTAAAGGCCTAATTGGTGAAAACGGTGGATCTACAATGGATGGTCTATTTAATGAAGGGAAAGCAGCTTCCGTTATGAACGGACCATGGTCTTTCCAGGGTTATAAAGATGCTGGAATTGACATTGGTGTTGCGCCAATGCCTACACTTCCAAACGGAGAGAATTTCAAAACATTTATCGGTGTTAAAGGCTGGCACGTAAGTAATTTCTCTGAGAACAAAGAATGGGCTACGAAGCTCGTTGAATGGTTAACAAATGAGGAGAATGCAAAGATTCGTTACGAAAAAACAGCAGAAATTCCTCCTGTTAAATCACTAATTGAAGATCCAGTTATTGCTGATAATGAAGGTGCAAGTGCCGTAGCACTTCAATCTCAATATGGCGTTCCAATGCCTAACATTCCAGAAATGGCTGAAGTATGGGAGCCAGCAGCGTCTGCCCTACAATTAGTAGCAACAGATAAGCAAGAACCAAAAGCGGCCCTTGATGAGGCTACAAAAACAATTAAGTCTCAAATCGAGCAGAATCACAGCAACTAAAGTTTTGAAAATTTAAAGCGGTACTCCGGAAACGGGGTACTGCTTCTCACTTTAAAGCTAGAAAAGTGGGGAGAAGAAAGGGGATTGCCATCACGATGGAGGCAACTGAGCGTCAAACAAAGCATCGAAAAACAGCACTTGCTTTATCACTAATACCTGGATTCGGTCAGTTTTATAACAAGCAGATCCTCAAAGGACTTATGTTCTTCATCTTAACGGTTTCATTTGCCGTTGCTTTTGCTGACTTAATCAACATTGGATTATGGGGGATCGTTACCCTGGGGGAAAAGCTACCACGAGATCACTCCATCTTCTTGTTAACACAGGGAATTATCGCTGTCCTTGTTATCCTGATTGGATTGGTTATTTATTTCTTAAACCTAAGGGATGCATATTTGAACGGAAGAAATCGTGATCTAGGCATTCCCTTAAATTCTGTTCGAGAGCAATACCGTAATGTTTCTGAACAAGGATTTCCTTACTTAATGCTATCACCTGGATTTTTCTTATTAATTTTTGTTGTTATTTTTCCGATATTGTTTGTTATTTTACTTTCGTTTACAAACTACGATCTTTACCATTCTCCACCAGCTAATTTAGTAGACTGGATTGGGATTCAAAACTATATTGATATATTTAAGCTAGACATCTGGCGCGATACTTTCATCGATGTTTTCTCATGGACAATCGTATGGACATTTGTTGCGACAACAGGACAAATTGCGATTGGTATTTTTCTAGCCGTTTTGATGAACCAGAAAGACCTTAAATTTAAAGGCATCTTTAGAACAATCTTTATTTTGCCTTGGGCCGTACCAGCTTTCGTATCAATCCTTGTGTTTGCGGGGATGTTTAATGAGACGTTTGGTGCGATAAATAACGACATCTTAGCAGCGTTCGGTATCGATGCGATACCATGGCTTACAGAGCCATTTTGGACAAAAGTTGCTTTAATTCTTATACAGTTCTGGCTTGGATTCCCGTTTATTTTCGCTATGGTAACGGGTGTGCTTCAATCGATTCCAGATGAATTATATGAAGCTGCAACAGTAGATGGTGCGAATATCTGGCAGAAGTTTAGAGGAATCACGCTTCCAATGGTTCTTTTTGCAATCGCGCCCATTTTAATAACACAATATACATTTAACTTTAATAACTTTAACGTTATTTACCTGTTTAACGGTGGTGGTCCTGCCGTATCAGGTCAAACAGCAGGCTCTACTGACATTTTGATTTCGTGGATCTATAAACTCACGTTTACGTCTGCGCAATATGGCAAAGCTGCTGCTATTACCATGATTCTATCAGCCATTGTTATTGGTGTAGCACTGTGGCAGTTTAGAAGAACGAAATCATTCCAAGAAGAGGATATGATGTAATATGAGTCCAAAAATGCAGAATACCTTACGTTTAACACTGTCCTATATTGCCATCGCTATTGCTTGTGTCATCATCTTGTACCCAGTTCTATGGATTGTGGGGTCTTCCTTTAATCCCGGTGACAGTCTATCTGGATCATCCATTATCCCGAAGGATGCAACATTGGAGCATTACAAATCGTTATTTAATACGGCTGAAAGTGATTACTTGCTTTGGTATTGGAACACATTGAAGATTTGTATCATCACAATGATTCTAGCCGTAGCGATGATCTCCTGTATGGCTTATGCCTTCTCACGCTATCGTTTCGTCGGTCGTAAAAATGGATTAATGACTTTCTTAATTCTTCAAATGATCCCGAACTTTGCAGCACTTATTGCGATCTATGTATTAGCTTATACAACGGGTTTGTTGGATACGCACTTTGCGCTGATTCTTGTTTATACAGGTGGTTTACTGCCAATGAATACGTGGCTTGCTAAAGGATACTTTGATACAATTCCAAAAGAGCTTGATGAATCAGCTCGAATCGATGGAGCGGGTCACTTCCGTATCTTCTGGCAAATCATATTACCACTTGCAAAACCGATTCTTGCTGTTGTAGCATTATTTAGTTTCATTACACCGTTTACGGATTTTATTCTTGCTCAAGTTATTCTTCGTAGTGAGGATAAATATACGTTAGCGGTTGGTCTTTACAAAATGATTTCTGATCAGTTCGGAAATGAGTTTACAACGTTCGCTGCAGGATCAGTATTGATTGCGATCCCAATTTCAATTTTATTCTTATCGCTGCAACGTTACTTTATATCTGGACTTACTGCTGGTGGAACGAAAGGATAGAGCAAGACGTGAGAAAGAAGAGGAAGAGGAGAGCTACTCTTGCAGCTTCTTTCTCTTTTTTTATCCTAATTCTTTGTTTAGAGAACTTTAATAGGTAGGATTGTTTCTCTATAGTAGATGTCATTTTCAATAGAAATCGTTTACAATGAATCATTAGATAGTTAAGATAGATCAATTACTTATCATATGAAATGAACAAGCGAAAGCTTTGTATAGGAGGAAATCCCAATGGCAGTAACGATTAAAGATGTAGCGAAGCTTGCCAATGTTGCGCCATCGACGGTATCACGTGTGATCGCAAATAATCCAAGAATTAGTGAGCAAACGAAACGTCGTGTAAGAGAGGCGATGGAAGAGCTTGGCTACCATCCTAACTATAATGCAAGAAGTCTAGCGAACCGGAGTACACAAACGATTGGCCTTGTCATGCCGAGTTCAGCAGATAAAGTATTACAGAATCCATTCTTTCCAGAGGTTCTTCGGGGGATTAGTACGAAGGCTCATGAAAAAGAATATACCTTATATATGTCCACTGGGGCAACAGAAGAAGAAATGTTAGAAGGCGTAATGGGGATGGTTCACGGGCGTAGAGTGGACGGTATAGTAATGCTTTATTCAAGAATCGACGATAAAATCATGACGTTTTTACAGGAACAAAATTTTCCATTTACCGTTATTGGGAAGCCACTAGTGAATCCAGATTCAATCACTCATGTCGATAATGATAACTTTAGCGCGGCAAAAGATGTAACCGAGCATTTTATCGGCAAAGGTCATGAACGAATCGCATTTGTAGGAGGGAATTTAGATCTAGTCGTAACTGTGGAGCGGTTACACGGTTATGAAAAAGCCCTACAGGAAGCGGAAATTCCACTCCAGGACGATTATGTTGTTCATGTGGAGTTTCTAAAAGAAGGCGGACAGGAAGCGGTAATGGCATTATTTTCGTTAGAAAATCCTCCAACCGCGCTAGTTGTTGCAGATGATCTCATGGCCCTTGGTATCATGAGCAAGCTAGATGAGATGGGTCTTTCTGTTCCTGAAGATGTTTCCGTCATTAGTTTCAATAATGTGATGCTCGCTGAATACGCCAGTCCGCCGCTTACTTCTGTTGATATTAATATTTTCCAACTAGGTTATCAGGCGGTGAACTGTTTGCTAGAGAAAATTAGTGATCCTGAGTCAGGAAACAAACGTGTTTGTGTACCACACAAGGTTGTAGAGCGCTGGACAGTGAGAACGATTAATCAGAATGAGCGTATGAAATAGCCACGAAGGTGGCTATTTATTTTGGGGAATTTTAATAAAATACATATAAACTTTGAACAAGCCGTCATCAGCCGTTCCAAATCCATCAAGTATTGCGTTTACTATAGTAAATACAAATTCTCCAAAGTAGGTGATTTTCATGAGTTGTTCAGGTTGTGGAGGTTGTGGAGGAAGTTATCCTGGAGGAGTATTTGCTAGACAGGGGGCGCAAGGAATCCCTGGTCCACCAGGGCCGCCGGGACCATCAGTTACAGCCACTTCAGGATTTGCTGCGAACACGTCAAATGCTAATATTAATGCGATAGTTGGAGGGACAAATATTTCTCTTCCAGATGCCCAGAGTTTACCAACAACTATAACGGTAGATGGGACAAACACTTTTTTTACAGTTCAAGAAACGGGAAGGTATCTCCTTTCTTATCATATAAATACTACAGCAGCAACTCTGATAAGTTCTAGGCTAATGGTTAATGGGGTTCAATTAAGTCAAACAGTTATTTCACCTGTTGTTGCAGTCACTAACTTTAGCGCAGAAGCCATTGTTTCATTGTCTGCAGGAGATGTCATTTCTCTTCAGCTTTTTGGACTGATTAGTTTAATTGTCTTAGCTTCCGGTGTAGGAGCTTCTCTTACTATAATCAGAGTAGAATAAATTAAAAAAATCGCAAAGCTGATGCTCTGCGATTTTTTATTATTGGTTAACATACGGTTGATAGAGCCTGGTTACTCATTGCAATTTTCCCACAACTAAACTCTACTTCAGTGATATTACTAACAAAACAATCACATCTTTTGACGATGATTTGGAAGAAAATCGTTACACTATCACCCACGTCAATATCATCGAGTTCAACACCGTATTGTGGATTGATCCCTGGATACTGAACCCCATCAATATACAAGCTGTTCTCAACAAAAAGCGTGCCTGGTGGAATGCTATCGCTAAAGATCACGTTAATTGCTGGAACCACACCATTGTTAGTAATGGTGATTGTATATGAGAGAACGTCTCCGTAAGACGAGAACGGTTTATCAACTGTCTTCACAATATCTAATATTGCATCACCTTCGTCAATTTGGACGCCAAGCGCATTTGGCATATAAGCATCGCCTGACGACGTGAAGCGAAAAACAGCCGTGGATTGGTTGTTTGGTAATAGGCCAGACCCACTGACGTTTGTAATATCCCATCCCTGTCTTCCAGCAACAATATTCGTTAATGTAAAAGGATCCTGGTTCCGGTTACCAAATGTACCACTCGTATCAAGATTTCCCGAATCATCATTAATTTGAGAGCCAAAAAAGTTTCCTACTGGGTTATTTGGTCCTGAGAGAAGGGTTAATGTACCTGCATCGGGTCCAAAGAGAGCCTGATCTCCTCCTATATTCGCGTCCCCTTCTTGAGCTGAGATGAGTAAACGAGCATCTACTGTTCCTGAAGGAGGAGTCATAAAACCTGAAATGGGAATATCAATAGTTGGATTCGCTGGGTTAATTACAATCCCATCGGCGCCTACAAATAAATTCAAAGATCGGTTTGGTAATGAACTATTCGCATAAACAACGGCTAGCGTCCACCCTGCATGGTTCGTATCAGCTGTGGAAGCTTGAAGAGGATCAAGCAGTCCTGGTACGCCACCAGTGGTGTATGTACCAGCACCAGCTGCTTGAACAATTGATGTAACATCATTGGAACGCATGTAAAATCCTCTCGTGTTTGGTCCAAAAGTAAATGTAGGTTCATTACTAGTTGTTGGATCGGGACTAATTGTGAAGTCAGTCCCATTTGGATCAGTGAAGGTAACAGAATTATTAATTTCAGATGTAATGTCTTCGTTTACTGAAAGGTAATTCCCTCCCCAGATTAATTCAGCATATAAAACGGTGCTTCCAGCTGGTAATACGAGATTAGCCTCTGAGTTATTTAAGGTATAATCAAGAGTAGTTCCTGGAGGAAAAGTTGGCACTTGAAGTGTTGTATCGGTTGTAATAAATGCTCCGATACTTCCTTGAGTACCTGCCTGGTTAGCATTTAGTAACTGACTTAATCCTAATGTATTTCCTGTAAATGTCATGGCTCCACACGTTCGGGTGGAGTATCGATTAATAAAAGCCATAATGACAACCCCTATTGAACATACGTGTTCAAATATAGTCTAAAATTGTTTTCTCTATACTATATGAATGCAGTAAAATGACGTATAAACTCTTGTCCAATTGAATCTTAAAAATCATTTTTTATAGAGTAAATAATATAAAAAACCTCCCAAAGGAGGTTTTAAGATGTTAAGAACTGTCCACCATTAATGTGAATGGTTTGACCAGTCATATAAGAAGATCCGTCCGACCCAAGAAGGACGTAAGCCACAGCCAATTCCTCTGGCTGACCCGGTCTTCCCATCGGTGTATTCGTTCCAAAGTTTTTCACTTTTTCTGCTGAGAAGGTGGAAGGGATAAGCGGTGTCCAAATAGGACCAGGTGCAACGCTGTTGACACGAATACCTTTTCCAACGAGCGACTTTGCGAGACTCCTTGTGAACGTTGTGATTGCACCTTTTGTACTAGAGTAATCGATCAGCTGATCATTGCCTTCATATGCGGTTACAGAGGATGTGTTAATGATTGCACTTCCTTTTTTAAGATGGGGAAGAGCGGCTTTCGTCAGGTGAAACATGGCAAAAACGTTGGTTCGGAATGTTTTTTCGAGCTGTTCTGCACTAATTTCTTCTATTCCCTGTTGGGGGTGCTGTTCTGCTGCATTATTAATTAAAATATCGAGCTGTCCGAAATGATCAATCACCTGTTTAATCACATCGTAAGCAAAGCTTTCACTCCCAATGTCTCCCGGCAACAATAAACATTCGCTTCCGATTTCTTCGATTTTTTGTTGCGTATGTTGCGCATCTTCATGTTCGTCAAGATAAACAATGGCGATTTTTGCTCCTTCTTTTGCATAAGCAATCGCAACGGCTTCACCTATCCCACTATCTCCTCCAGTGATGAGAGCGACTTTATTCGTTAATTTTCCTGATCCTTTATAATCCCGGTCATCCATTATGGGCTTTGGATCCATTTCTTGCTGAGATCCTGGCTGATGATTTTGATGTTGTGGTGGTTGTCCATCCGTCTGTCTAAAATCTGGTCGCATGGGATAACTCCTTTCAAATTATATATGTAAGGAATTGCCAATCGGGAGAATTTCTAAACCTAAGTCTGAGAATATAATGATGACATTTGCATTACATGATAAAATGAAACAAACCTATAATGTAGTTTGTGAGGCGAGAGGTATGAATTTTGATTTAAGAGAATCTGAATTTGAAGAACGGTTTGCGTCGTTTTTGGAACAAAGTCAGCCCGAAATTGTAGAAAAGTGGCTGCTTGGCGCAAAAATTTCTCAAGAGGATCCTTATTATGAAGAAATCATTAAGAATGGGAAACGAACGGTTGAACTTATCTCTCGTTATATTCGCCTTCAGGATGAAAGTTGGATTATGACATTAACTAAGAAAATTGCCAATGAGCGAATTGAAGCAAATGTTAATATCGGAGAGTTTATTGCGAATATTAATTTTGGGAGATCGGTTGTGATCTCTGTCTTAAACGAATCATCATTTGATAGAGACGAACTGTCGAAAGGTCTTCAAATCATTAATAATTACTTTAATGCCTATTCGTATCATTCAGTAACGGAATACACGAAGGTGAAAGATAATATCATTCATGATAAAAATAAGTTTATACAGGAAATGCATAGTGATCGTTTAACCATTCTTGGTCAGCTAGGTGCGAGCTTTGCTCATGAATTTCGCAATCCTCTTACCTCCATTAAAGGATTTTTGAAATTATTAGAAGATGATAGTGATGCTAATAATTCGATCGAGAAACACTATTTCGAAATCCTCAATAGCGAAATGAAAAGTCTAGAAGAGAAGGTAAGTCAATTTCTTTTCTTATCAAAAATGCGTGGGAGCGACGATCGTCCTCTATCATTAAATTTAAGTGGATTATTAAGATATACCATTGAAATTCTTTATCCAAGACTACTAGAATCAAATATAGAAGTGGAAACAGCCATTACTCCAGACATTCCACTGTTCGGTGTAGAAGAACAAATTAAACAAGTCATTCTTAATATTATGATTAACTCGATTGAAGAGTTAAATGAAAATAAAATCGATCATCGAAAAATTGAGCTGAGAGCAAAAGAAAACCATGGACGGATTACGATTGAAATTTCCAATAATGGCCGGCAAATTTCATCGCATCTTGTTGAAAGTATCTTTCAACCGTTCATTAGTACAAAAAAACTCGGAACAGGTCTTGGATTGTCTGTTTGCAAGCAAATTATTGAAAAGCACGAAGGTGTTATTTCAGTGCGATCAAATCCAGAACAAACAACTTTTGTAATTGAACTTCCAGTAATGGTTGACAAAGGTGTGAAAGAAGAGTAGCTTAATAGTTATCAAACTAACATTCAAAAAAGCTTTTTATATATCCACTAGGGGAGTCATTTATATGACTGAGACAGGATGTCCTGGACCCTTTGAACCTGATCTGGTTAGCGCCAGCGGAGGAAAGTGGAGACGGATGCCACCGCAGCCGCTCCATTTTTGGAGCGGCTTTTATACGTTTTGATTTCCTAAACGTGTAGAAGTAAGGAATGCTTACAAGTATTTCTAAATCTCCAAAAATGACGGAACAACGGCATTCAAGCTCCTTTCCTCTTCATCAGTTGGATGAAAAGCGGAGAGGAGTTTTTTTATGTCATTTACTGAACAGTTAAGAGAGGAAGCAGCACCAATTTTTGGAGCGATCTTTAATCATCCATTTGTGAGAGGAATTGCGGAGGGAAAGTTAGAGAAGGAACAGCTTGTTCACTATGTAAAGCAGGACTTTGAATATTTGAATACATTTGTTCGAATCTATGGCATTGCGCTATCAAAATGTGAAAACCGAGAAGAGATGGCACTTTTCACTGAACAAATATCATTTGTACTCCATAGTGAGGTTCATCCTCATAATAATTTGTGTCGAGCTGCAGGCGTCACTTATGAAGAGCTGCAAGGCTATCCCCTCGCCCCGACGGCACATCATTATACGAGGCATATGCTTGACGCTGCTCATTCAGGTACGCTCGGAGAAATCGTTGCAGCCCTTCTGCCATGCCCATGGACATACCTGGAGATTGGTCAGCGTTTAATGGAAGAGGTTAATCCTAAAGAAGATCATCCTTTTTATGATTGGATTACGTTTTACGGAGAGAAGTCAATGGAACCTGTGACGGATCAACTAAGAAAAATCCTCGATCAGTGGGCTGAGACGGCACCTGAAAGAGAATTGAAGCGAATCAAGGACTATTTCATTCTTAGCTGTCAGTTGGAATATGGTTTCTGGGAAATGGCTTATCAAGTAGAAGAGTGGCCTGTCTCCCTCCAAAAAGGTGAGCGCGTATGAAACGACTAAAACTATCGGACATTTTGATTACGATCGTGATTGCCCTTGTTTTTGGGATTATTTATAAACTGTGGGGACCGGTCTATAACATCTTTAAACCATTTGGTCTCCATATTGGTGATGTGATTTACGGGATGTGGTTTATTGCGGGTACAGTAGCAGTGCTTCTTCTTCGTAAGCCCGGTGTGGCACTACTTGCAGAAACGGCTGCAGCTTCTGGTGAATTTCTTGTTGGTTCTGAATATGGATTGTCCGTTCTTCTATATGGAATTGTTCAAGGATTAGGAACGGAATTAATGTTTGCTTTATTTGGCTATAAACGATACACCGCATTTGTTGCGGCGCTTGGAGGGATTGCTGCTGCAGTAGGCTCCATTGTCATGGATGCTGCCTATGGGTATGTGATGGACCTTGCTCTATGGAATTTACTTCTTCTCATTGGTGCTAGGTTAATAGGTGGTTTCCTGTTAGCTGGACTACTTGCTTATTTCCTTGTAGAAGCTCTAGAGAAAACGGGTGTTACTAGCTTAGTTAGACCAGCAAGTGATGAGGATTATAAGGCGTTAGATCAGTAAGGAGTGGTTATATGAAAGTAGGTGTATCAAACCTTCGTGTAAAATATGCGGGAGCGGACACACTGCTATTTAATCGGTTATCTCTTGAGATTGCAGGAGGGGAAAAGGTCTTATTTCTTGGTCCGAGCGGTTGTGGTAAATCAACTCTTCTTCAGATATTATCTGGTTTAATTCCAAATGCCGTTCCAGTGCCTATGAAGGCAGATGCCAAAAGTATACCAGCATCTTCAGGCGTTGTATTTCAAGATCCTGATTCTCAGTTTTGCATGCCATATGTGGATGAAGAGATGGCATTCGTATTGGAAAATCGTGCTGTCCCGCAACCTGAAATGGAAGGGTTAATTCGTCATTATCTTGAAAAGGTAGGTCTTTCCTTTAAGGATCCGCATATTGAGATTAGTTCACTTTCACAAGGGATGAAACAGCGACTAGCCATTGCCTCCATGCTTGCACTTGAGCCAGATGTAATCTTTTTGGATGAACCGACCGCGTTACTTGATCCTGCAGGTACCTCTGACGTATGGAAAACAATTAAACAACTTAATGCTACACAAACAATGATTATCGTTGAGCATAAGATTGATGAAGTAATTGATTTTGTTGATCGCATCGTCCTTTTTGATTCAGAGGGAAGGATTATTGCAGATGCTGACCCACAAAGTGTCTTCTCCTTTTATAAACATAAGATGAAGGAATATGGGATCTGGTATCCGGGCGTATGGGAAGAACATACAAATAAAAAAAACTTCCTGCACCGTATGTTAAAGGGGAAGAAATTCTTGAGATTAAACAGTTAAAAGGGTATCGAGGCAAAATCCCAAAAATTGAAGTGCATAATGGGTCAGCTCATGAAGGAGAATGGATTGTGGTTACCGGAAAGAATGGAGCAGGTAAAAGCTCCTTTCTTTTAAGTTTAATGAACGTGATGAAAACGACTGGTAAAAAGAGAGTAAAGAATCAGGAATTAAAATCGATCAAAGCTTCCCGTGAGCAGCTAGCTTTTGTTTTTCAAAATCCAGAATTTCAATTTGTCACGAATTCTGTCTATGATGAACTTGCTTATTCCCTTGAAATGATGGAAGACGCGGAAGTAGATCAAAAAGTAGGGCAGTGGCTTGAAGCATATGATCTTAAGCAAGTGCGAACTCTTCATCCGTACCAGCTTTCTACGGGTCAAAAAAGAAGGTTAAGCGTAGGAACGGCCATGTTTGGTTCTCAACCGATTCTTTTGTTAGACGAACCAACATTTGGTCAAGATGCAAGTAATACGTTTAAGTTGCTAGCTTTATTTGAACAGTTAAGGTCAGATGGAATGCTCATTATTATGGTGACGCATGATGAGAAGATTGTTCAAAATTATGGGACGAGAGAGTGGATCATTGAAGAGGGTAAGCTAACTGCTGATCGAGAGCTTCTGAGAATGGAAGAGAGGGAGCATCATGCAGTGGACTCTACAGTATAAAGAAACATGGCTTCATCGTTTAAATCCTGCTTTCAAATTGGTGTTCATTTTAGCATTATTTATCCTTCTATTATTCGTTCACAATCCAAATTTGATTAGCAATGTAACAGTGGTTCCATTAATTCTCGTCTTGTTCGCCACAGGACATCGGAAAAGGATACTAGCGATTTTAATGATTCCATTTTTGTTGTTATTTTTCTCAAGTGCTTCTAGTATGATGTTCTTTGGTCAAGGGACGACGACTTGGTGGAAGTGGGGAATCGTTCATATTACAGAAGAGAGCTTCTTTCGAGGTCTTCACATCGGGTTTCGAGCTTTAAATTTCGCCTTGCTCGGACTTCTATTCGCTTTGACAACGAGGCCAGTATTTCTCTTCTATTCCCTCGTTCAACAGCTTAAAGTACCGCCTCGGTTTGCCTATAGCTTTATGGCTGCTGTTCGTATTCTTCCTGTTATGATGGAGGAATTCCAACAGCTAAGAGCCGCATTACGTATTAGAGGTATAAAAAAGAAAAAAGGGTTCGCTCGAATCATGCAGTCTGTGACACTTTATGCGGTGCCATTGCTTTCTCAAAGTATTCGTAGAGCTCATCGCATTGCAGTTGCCATGGAAGCGAAGCAGTTTAATAATAAGGAACGAACTTATTATTATAAACAGACCTTCTCTAGAGTTGATGCATATTTTATACTCTACATTATGGTAGGTTTTTCGCTTGCATTTTGGGTAGGCACAACATTTCCTTACTTTAATATAACCGATGTTAGAAATTAAGAAACCGGCTGTTTAGCCGGTTTCTTTTCAATGCTTGATCTCTACAAGTGGTCAGTATCCTTAGAATACTGGTGTTTCCCGCCTTCACGGTTTTCTTCTTTTAACTTGTTTTTCAACATTCGTTTAGCATTATGATCAACTGCTTTTTTATTATTATCTTTTGTTGATGACACGTTATGTCCTCCCTTGGTGTCAGGATTGCCATGCACAATAATAGAGTACGCGATTATGCGACATCCTATGTAAAAGGAAGTTATTTATTTAAGAAAAACAAAGCAAGTGTTCCTGGTCCTGAGTGAGACCCAATCGTAGCGCCTACTTCATGAATGACAAAGTGCTCACTCCCATATGTCTCTTGAATCGCACTTTTTAATTTTTCAGCGCTTTCCAGGTCATCTCCATGTGAAATGCCGATTAATTGGGACTGAAGATTAACGCCGCGTTCCTGCATGATCTCAACCATACGCTTGGTGACTTTGTTTTTTCCACGAATTTTTTCAATCGGAACAAGTTTCCCGTCTTCAACGTGGAGCACTGGTTTGATTTTTAACATTCCACCAAAGAAGGCCGAGGCTTTACTGACGCGACCGCCACGCTGAAGGAACTCCAGGTCGTCTACTGTGAAAATGTGTTCCATGTGCGTTAAGTACTTGCTGTTTAAGCTTTCTAATATTCGCTCAAATCCTTCACCTTTTTCAGCAAGCTCAGCAGCGTGGATCGCCATGAGTCCGTAGCCGAGAGAAGCGGCTTTAGAATCAATGACCTCCATTTGTACGTCAGGGTATTCTTCCTGTACTTCATTTTTAATGATGGCAGCTGATTGGTATGTACCTGAAATACCAGATGATAGTGCAATATAAATAAAAGGCTGACCCATTTTAGCGTATTTCGCAAATGTCTCTCGTATCCGTGCTGGAGGAATTTGCGACGTTTTGGCCATTGTACCTTCTCGCAAGGTCTTATATAACTCTTTTGCTTGGATCTCTTCACGATCATAATACTCCTGATCTCCGATAATGACCATTAGTGGCATGATGTCGATGTCGTGCTTTCGTACGAGATCCTCTGGCAAATCCGAGGCGCTATCTGTAATGATTTTAACTGTCATGGACGATCGTCCCTTCTTCATTTTTAAGTCAGTATGTAAATGAATGTTTGTTATAATCAAGTTTATCCCATTAGCAAAGAGGAAATCAATCCTATTGATGGGGTTGAATAGAAAACAGTTGACGTAGATTAGATAGTTTGATTAGATATACATGGCTTAGTAGATGTGGCTTTACCTAATCGTCACTTATAAAGATCGGATCCTGAGAGTGAATATTGTCAATTGGATCAGTCTCTACTTATATTCTGCAAACGAGATAAATCTCTGTTTCAAAAAAAGAAGGTGTTCTTATTGGAAGAAGTAAAAAAAATTATTGTGATTCTCTTAGGTGCGATCCTTGGTGCAGTTTCTCTGAACTTATTTCTTATCCCTGCCAATGTATATGCTAGTGGTTTTACTGGTATCGCACAGCTGATTTCTAGCGTACTAAGTGATTATACGCCAATTTCAATCTCAACGGGTATTTTACTTATGTTACTAAATATCCCTGTAGCTATACTGGGATGGAAGAAAGTTGGTAAATCTTTTACATTGTATAGTATTATCAGTGTTGGAGCTACTACCTTTTTCCTTGAAATCATTCCAGTCCAGGCTCTTTCAGAAGATATCCTGCTAAATGCAGTGTTTGGCGGAGTCATTGCAGCAATTGGTATCGGCTTTACATTAAAATGGGGGGCTTCCACCGGAGGAATGGACATCGTAGCCATGATTTTATCCCGCATGAAAGACCGTCCAATCGGTACGTATTTCTTCAGCATGAACGCGTTGATTATCCTCACTGCAGGGATGCTTTATGGCTGGGAAAAAGCTCTTTATACGCTCGTTACCTTATACGTATCATCTCGAGTAATCGACGTCATTCATACACGTCACGAAAAACTAACAGCAATGATCGTAACTTCCAAAGGAAATGAAATGCAAAAAGCTATTCATGACCGACTTGTTAGAGGAATCACAAAGCTCCCTGCAAAAGGTGCCTACAGAGGAGAAGACAAAGAAATGCTCATGATCGTCGTCACACGCTATGAACTATACGACCTCGAGCACATCATCCAAGACATCGACCCAACCGCCTTCACCAACATAGTCAACACCACAGGCATCTTCGGATTCTTTAGAACGGATGGTTAAGAAAAGCGGAAGTGAGCGTTTAGGGACGACAAGCGCTGGAGGCCCTTCATTTGAACACGGTTTTTGTGTTCGGATGAAGGGCTGAAGCGATCGAGTCCCTGCTCACTGCAGCTAGACAAGAAAAGCGGAGACGAGCGTTTAGAAACGGAGATATTGGAGCTCTTGAACTAGAACACGTCCTTTGTGTTCTGGTGAAAGAGCGAAATATCGCAGTTTCTGCGAGTCGCAGCTAGACAAGAAAAGCGGAAGTGCCCGATTAGCCTCGACGAGCGCTGGAGCCCCACAAAAAGAACACGCCCTTTGTGTTCCCCAGTAAATGATTGAAATATCTCCCTACTACTTAACAGCAAGAAAAAAAGTTCCTCGGATATCCGAGGAACTTTTTTCTATGCGTTATTAGAGATTGTTTCTTTTACTTCTGGAAGTAATGTATCCCAATCTGCCTCTGGCATCTTATTAATTGTAATAAAATCCTGGTATCCAAACACATTATCAACACCTTCTAATTTTAGAAGTGCAGCAGCCATTTGGTGATCGGGATTGTCATTCTTCTTGAAAGAATGGCTTGAAGTTCCTTCGAAAAGCTGTTGGTCTGCCGTAATTTTAATAGCATTTGGGTTTGGTGTACGATCTACGCGTAATTCCATTTTATAAACGCCTCCTTTCTCTACCATCTCTTGGTGTATCAGAAACAACTCTTGCAGCAAATAATCTTTAAGAAGAGAAGGTAAACCCGTATCTTTTTGAAATAATGTCATGGAAACCGAGAGAATTGTAAAGGTGTTTTGTAACAGCGTTATGAATTCCTGTCTCAAGTTCTATGCCCTTAATCCCTTCATTCTCAGCCCAATAAATGACATGAAGGAGTAATTTCCTACCAATACCTCTATTTCGTGCATCTGGATCAACAAATAATTCATTTAACCAAATATATGGACCACCACTAGAGAGGCTGACGCCGATATTAAAAAAACGCGACGCCAAGGACTTCGTCATCAGACTCTGCGACAACGATTCGTGATGCTGTCTGTTCATCAAGAGCAAGCTTTACTCCTTTAACGAGTTTATCGTAGCTTCCATCTTGCTCAGAACGAGTAATTTGCTTCATTAATAACTTTGAAACCTTTTCAATCATGTCTTCATCTGTCTGGCTGGATAATTGATACACATTCATTACCGTTCCACCTCCGTCATACTGTTTCGACTTCAAACACTTCAATCCCTTTTTAAGGAGGTTTGAATAAAGTTTTTAATTAATTTCAAGATATTTGAAACATTCAGCCTTTTCTATTCGTCTATATAGAGTAAGAAAGGAGCTAATACATTGAATTTAATTTTTTCATGGAGCTCTGGGAAGGACAGCGCCATAGCTTTATTCGATTGTTTAAAGCAATCACATCTTCAAGTGAAAGGATTATGGACAACCATCAACGAAACAAATGGTGCCATTCCTTTTCATGGCGTACATACAGCGTTGCTTGAAAAGCAGGTAGCTGCTATTGGTCTGCCTCTAACGATAACCAATTTACCAGATAACTGTACGAATAAGCAATACGAGAAGCTTGTTAGCAATCAATATAAGGTGTTTAAAGAAGCAGAAATAGAAGGGGTCGTATTCGCTGATTTATTTCTAGATGATATTCGTCATTATCGGGAAACGCTTTTACAGGATTGCAAACTGAAGGGCATATACCCATTGTGGCAACATTCCACTCTACATACGGCAAAAAGATTCATCGCGACAGGTTTTAAAGCAGTGATTACAACAGTTGATCAGTCAAAAATATCTCCTGATTGGGTAGGGAAACCATTTGATGATAACTTTCTTCAATCCCTTCCAAATGACGTGGATCCGTGCGGTGAAAATGGAGAATTTCATACGTTTGTATGGAACGGCCCAATTTTTGAAAAAGAAGTGATAGTTGAAATTAAAGAGATAGTAGAGCAAGGCAATTTTCGAACAGCCATTTTGAAGAACTGGTAACAACGGAACGAAAGGGGGAGGAAAGATATGCCTGTACTTGTTTGTTTTGGCGACTGCCTGACAGCGAGGGAAGTAGATGATAAAGGGAACGAACGTCTTACATCAAGGATAAGAGGGGCTCTTGATGAATGGATCGTGATTAATGCAGGTTCAACCCCAACTTCTAGAGAAGGGGTATCGCGTTTTCAGTCTGATGTTCTCAGCTACAAACCGGATTATGTAACCATTTTCTTTGGAACGCAAGAAGCTTGTTTAGGACAAAGTTCAGATTTGAGTGAGTTTGAAAGAAATATTGAGTACATGGTTAATAATCTCCCTTCAGAACGGGTTATTCTTATTTCACCATCACCAGTGATGAATGAAGGAAATGTCTCAATGACGAATCAAAAAATAGAGGGTTATGCTGATCGAATTAAACATTTAGCAAATAAGCTTGGAACAAGACATATTGATCTCTGGCAATTGATTCGAGAAAATAAGAAAAGTAAAATGCTTTATGAAAAAGACGGTCTCCAGCTAAATGCAAAAGGATATAAGCTGATAACAAAAGAAGTACTGAATTCGCTTGGCAGGCGAACAAAATTTAAACCGGTCATAAAACTTTTTTAAATGTATAATAACGTTAGATGAATGCATTTCCACGAAGAAGAAACCC
>NZ_JBITPM010000043.1:0-35418 GCF_050467905.1 Pseudalkalibacillus sp. NRS-1564
CTTAACCTAAAAACGAAAAGTAAAGCAGGCTTGGTCACATTCGTAGACCATTGGAGCTCTTGAACGTAAGGCGCTTTTCGCCTGAAGTGAAAGAGTGAAATGGGCAAGAATGTAGCCTGCGGAACTAGACATTGTTATTGGAAAACGTTGTGCGTGCTATCTAGTTTTCAAGGAATGAAAATTTTTCTTGATCTTTACAAAGAAATATAGTAAGATATATCTTGTCCTTGGTTAAACACTTTCTAGTGGAACAACCTTTGATTAGTCTGGTAATGATGGCGAAGAGGCCACACCCGTTCCCATGCCGAACACGGAAGTTAAGCTCTTCAGCGCCGATGGTAGTTGGGGGATCTCCCCCTGCAAGAGTAGGACGTTGCCAGGCTGACCAATATTCCACAGTAGCTCAGTGGTAGAGCAATCGGCTGTTAACCGATCGGTCGTAGGTTCGAATCCTACCTGTGGAGCCATTATGCTTCCATAGCTCAGCAGGTAGAGCACTTCCATGGTAAGGAAGGGGTCATCGGTTCGAATCCGGTTGGAAGCTCCAGGACATGGCCCGTTGGTCAAGCGGTTAAGACACCGCCCTTTCACGGCGGTAACACGGGTTCGAATCCCGTACGGGTCACCAATTTAATTTATCTATACTCTGTGGAGGATTAGCTCAGCTGGGAGAGCATCTGCCTTACAAGCAGAGGGTCGGCGGTTCGAGCCCGTCATCCTCCACCATTTTTCTTAATAATTGCTTTACCTTCAGGAGTACTCAGTAGAGTGCACTCTTTTTTATTTGTTAATACTATATATTTGCCGGCCTAGCTCAATTGGTAGAGCAACTGATTTGTAATCAGTAGGTTGGGGGTTCAAGTCCTCTGGCCGGCACCATTTTTTCCAGTGGAGGGGTAGCGAAGTGGCTAAACGCGGCGGACTGTAAATCCGCTCCCTCAGGGTTCGGCGGTTCGAATCCGTCCCCCTCCACCAGTAAGAGCCATTAGCTCAGTTGGTAGAGCATCTGACTTTTAATCAGAGGGTCGAAGGTTCGAGTCCTTCATGGCTCACCATATGCGGAAGTAGTTCAGTGGTAGAACATCACCTTGCCAAGGTGGGGGTCGCGGGTTCGAATCCCGTCTTCCGCTCCAAACTTTATATGCGGGTGTAGTTTAGTGGTAAAACCTCAGCCTTCCAAGCTGATGTCGTGGGTTCGATCCCCATCACCCGCTCCAAATGGGGCCTCAGCTCAGCTGGGAGAGCGCCTGCCTTGCACGCAGGAGGTCAGCGGTTCGATCCCGCTAGGCTCCACCATTTTCCTTAAACAATGTTTAGGGTTTTTTTTATGTCATAAAATCGTTTTGAAGTAGGAAACTTTTCTATTTCTAATGCGCCTTGCAGATGATATATGATTCAGATCCTCCACGTCCACGCTACTGTTCCTTATATTTATCCGTAAAGAACATCAATTCACGTAATTGTATGAATATTTATTCGTATTTTATGTCAGGTTGAGTCATTTACTGGAATATGGGTAGAATAGAGCTAGACTAGGATACGAGGAGGCTACATAATGAATAATAAACTTTCGATTATAGGAGTACCAATGGATCTTGGCCAAATGAGACGCGGGGTAGACATGGGTCCAAGTGCGATCAGATATGCTGGAATTGTAGAACGGTTATCAAATTTGAATTACGATATTGAAGATCTTGGGGATATTGAAATAGGAAGGCCAGAAAAGCGTCCAGAAGAACAGGATCATCAACTTAAAAATTTGAAAGAAGTTGCTGATGCTAGCGAAAAGCTTTCAAATGTTGTAAATGAAGTGATTAATCGAAAGCGCTTTCCACTAGTGTTTGGTGGAGATCATAGTATTGCTATTGGCACTCTTGCCGGTGTAGCACGTAATTATGAAAATTTAGGCGTTATTTGGTACGATGCGCATGGTGATTTAAATAACTCCGAAACGTCACCATCAGGAAATATTCATGGAATGCCACTTGCAGTTAGTCTTGGTATTGGTGATGAGTCTTTAACTAGCATTTCAGGATATTCACCTAAAATTAAACCAGAAAACATTGTGATTATCGGAGCTCGTTCTCTTGATGATGGTGAGCGTAAACTGATTAAAGAAAAAGGTATTAAAGTATATACGATGCATGAAGTTGACCGTATGGGTATGACGCAAGTAATGGAAGAGGCTATCGAGTATGTATCGAAAGACACTGATGGGGTGCATTTAAGTCTTGACCTTGATGGACTTGATCCGCACGATGCTCCTGGAGTAGGTACACCAGTACTTGGAGGAATTAGCTATCGTGAGAGTCATCTTGCGATGGAAATGCTTGCAGAATCAAACATTTTAACTTCTGCAGAATTCGTTGAAGTGAATCCTATTTTAGACGAGAAAAATAAAACGGCTACTGTTGCCGTCGCTTTAATGGGATCTTTATTTGGGGAAAAATTAAAATAAACACAAAGGCAGCGACTTTATCTTAAGATAAAGCCGCTGTTTTTTTATTTCGACATTGATCATATTCGTTTAATAGATAGTCCAGATAAGTGCTAATTTCAATTATTTCGGAAGAACTAAGTGGTTTGTTCCTTGCTAATAAATTCATTTTATTGCGGGAAGCCTCAATTTCTTGAAGGAGATGATCTTTCTCGCTTTTTATTTGAAAGCTTATTTTTCGATTCAACCTTTCCATGAGCCGAACCACCCTCTCAATAATTTATAGCTTTATACCCTATATATTAAAAAAATAAACTATTTTCACTAGAAAATTATGTATTTTCATTAAAAACAGTAATTCAAACGTGATAGAATAAGGAAAGATTAGAAAATGTTTTTTTAGAAAAAGTGAAACTTTGTTTTTCCTGATACGTAACTATAATAGCCGCAGGAATCAGCGGGGGTTGAAAAAATGGATGCAATCGTAAAAAGAATCGTGTTGAAAGTAAGAAAAGGGGACCATAATGCATTTGGGGAGTTAGTAGAGCTCTATAAAGATCGAGTCTTTGCTTTGACATACCGAATGCTTGGTAACAGGCAGGAAGCTGAGGATGTGGCTCAGGAGGCATTCATTCGTGCTTATACGAACATTGATCGCTATCAGATTGATCGAAAATTCTCTACTTGGTTATATCGTATAGCCACGAACTTATCGATTGATCGTATGCGAAAGAAAAAGCCGGATTATTACCTCGATGCTGAAATTTCGGGAACGGAAGGTCTGACAATGTATTCTCAAGTGTCGACTGATGAACCATTACCTGATGATGAAGTTGTATCGTTAGAGGCACAGGATGGGATACATCAGGCTATTCTAAGTTTGCCAGCTAAGTATCGAAGTGCTATAACTTTAAAGTATATTCAGGAGTTATCGCTAAAGGAAATCAGTGAAATTCTGGATTTACCAGTAGGAACGGTCAAAACCCGAATACATCGGGGTAGAGAAGCGCTTAGAAAGAAGCTTCGAGAGCAGTAAGAAAGGGGGAGAAGCTATGAAATGCCCTGCAGAAATAGTTGCAATTATGCATGATGTACTTGATGAAGAAGCTACAGATCAACAGCGTAAAGAGCTATTTGATCATTTAAAGACATGTCATGATTGCAAAGAGCATTATGAAGAACTGAAGAAAACGGAATCGTTTCTCCTCAGCTCACCTTCTATGAAGGCACCCGATGGTTTTACATCAAAGGTAATGCAACAGCTACCACAGGAGAAACGCACGGTCTGGATGAAACGATGGATGAAATCTCATCCATTCGTAACAGCGGCGATTTTATTCTTAGTATTAATGGCAGGATCTGTTTATTCTTCATGGACGAGTGAGGATCAATTATCTGCGCTCTCTGGTAATTTAAGATTTGACCAGGAAACGAATACGGTTATTGTTCCTGAGGGTGAAGTCATTGAAGGAGATCTAACAGTAAAAAACCGTAATCTTGAAATTGAAGGACAGGTTAAAGGTGATGTTCTTGTGATCAATGGAGAACAGTATATGGCCTCTGCTGGACAGGTAACTGGTGAAATCGAAGAGGTGGATCATATTCTTGACTGGACGTGGTTTCAGCTGAAACACCTTTTTCAAGATATAGGTAGTGTATTTACAAATGATGAACAAAAATAAACCGTCCTATAGGGCGGTTTATTTTTGTGAATTATTGCTGTAGTAAAAAATGATTCTTCTCCCCCGAACTCAACATTTGATCACAGAGTTACTAATTATATGAAATGTCATACTAATTGAGATGTGCTTTTTTTGAAGTTGTCAAAAATATGATATAATTAAAAAGTTACAAATGTATTTTAGCAATGCACTAGAAGTGAACTTCAGGCTAAATACAATACGTTTGGAGGAAGAGCCGTGCTGCCTGTTGGAAATGTAAATGTACTTGATTACATAACTGAGATTATTGATATTTTGCTCGTTACGTATGTGATATATAAAATTATTATGCTTATTCGTGGCACGAAGGCTGTTCAGCTTCTTAAGGGAATTACGGTCATTATTGCCGCATGGTTCTTAAGTAGTTTTTTCGAACTGAACACGCTACATTGGATTCTAGAGCGGGTCGTTCTTTATGGACTACTTGCCATCATTATTATTTTCCAACCTGAGCTTCGAAGAGCACTTGAGCAGTTAGGACGCGGTCGATTGTTTGCTCGCTCCGCTGTTGAAGAGGAAGAGACGAATAAAATGGTGGAAGCCATTATTAAGTCATCATCCTATATGGGTAAGAGAAGAATTGGCGCATTAATATCCATTGAGCGGGAAACAGGTCTCAATGACTATGTAGAGACAGGTATTCCTATGAATGCAAAATTAACTTCTGAACTTTTAATTAATGTGTTCATTCCGAATACACCACTTCATGATGGAGCGGTTATTCTAAAGAAGGATGAAATTTTAGCTGCAGCATGTTATTTGCCACTTTCAGAGAGTCCTTTTATTTCGAAGGAACTCGGTACAAGGCACAGAGCTGCTCTTGGAATAAGTGAAGTAACAGATAGCCTAACACTCATTGTGTCTGAAGAAACAGGGAGTATTTCCCTGACAAAGAACGGAGAACTTCATCGAAATTTATCTGAAGAGGTATTACGTGATCTTCTTAATGCTGAGCTAAATCCTTCTGTGTCTAAGACTGAGACTTCCAACCGCTTTAGTAATTGGAGGGGGAAAAAGTAATGGACAAATTGTTAACGAGCAACTGGTTTGTCAAAATCATCTCTTTTCTTCTCGCTCTCATGCTTTACACGATTGTTGCGATGCCTGATGGGTCTACTACTGATCCTAATGGATTACTTACTCAACAAACAGAAACAGAACGTTTACCAGATATGGAGCTTGAAGTGCTATACGATGAAGATAGCGTAGTGGTTTCTGATTTACCTGAAACCGTAGATGTCATTGTTGAAGGCCGCACAGATGGTTTAATGCTATCAAAGTTAACGAATAAAGAGGTCTATGTCGATTTGCGCAATTTAACACCAGGTCAACATCTTGTTACAGTAAAACACAGAGATTTTCCTGAAAATGTAGATGTCGCGATTGATCCAGTTAGAGTTTCTGTGACGATTGAAGAGAAAAAATCGAGTACCTTTCAAGCTGGAATTAACTTGTTGAAGGAAGATGAGCTTTCGGAAGGGTATGCGACAGAAGAACCGATCGTTTCACCTAAAACCGTTACAGTTACTGGTGCAAATTCCAAGCTTGAGCAAATTGCATTTGTTAGAGGCTATGTAAATGTGAGCGGTGCAAAAGAAGAAGTTAATGAAAGAATAACACTAAATGTGTATGATGCGAATATGGAAGAAATACAGGGGGTATCGATCGATCCTGCCGTAGTTGATGTAAAAGTACCAATTACTGCCCCTTACAAAAAGGTGCCGATTAAACTAGATCAAAAAGGAAAGCTTCCTGACGGTGTTAGTATCTCATCGATTGACCTTGAACCTTCGGAGGTTTCTGTCTTTGGTCCTGAAGAGGAACTTGGCAAACTAGAGTTTCTGGACGGTATTCCACTTGATCTATCAAAAATAACAAAGGATACAACGGTTGAGCTTGATGTACCAGTTCCGGACGGAATGAAAAAAGTAGATCCAGAAACGGTTGAAGCAAAAATTAAAGTTGGTAAAGAAGATGAAAAAGCATTTGAAGATGTACCAATTAAAGTAACTGGAGTATCTGATGGGTTAACAGCAAATATTTCAGAACCTGAAACGGGATCTACGGATATGAAGATATATGGTGTATCTAGCGTGCTTGAAAATATTCAGAATGATGATTTTCAGGCTTGTATTGATGCAAGTGGTCTTTCCGAGGGAGAACATGAACTTGAATTACAATGGAACGGACCGTCTTATGTTCGCTGGTCCGGTTCATCCAAGAAGGTAACGCTGCAAATAGAGAATAGTCCTTCCTAATAGTTGGAACTGCGCGATAATAAAGGAGAGAGTATAACGATGGGTAAATATTTTGGTACTGACGGTGTAAGAGGGATAGCTAATACAGAGCTTACCCCTGAACTTGCATTTAAACTGGGCCGTCTCGGTGGGTATGTCTTAACGAAAGAGACCGAGAAACCTAAGATTTTAATCGGACGCGATACGCGTATTTCTGGATATATGCTTGAAGGGGCGCTAGTTGCCGGTCTTCTTTCCATTGGGGCTGAAGTAATGCGTCTTGGTGTCATTTCTACGCCAGGAGTTGCTCATTTAACGAAGGCACTAAGTGCTCAAGCGGGAGTAATGATTTCTGCTTCCCACAATCCAGTTGGGGATAACGGAATTAAGTTTTTTGGCCCGGACGGCTTTAAGCTTTTAGATGTTCAGGAAGAAGAAATTGAAGCGCTTATTGATAGCGATGAGGATCTTGTACCACGTCCTACAGGTGCTGATCTAGGTATCGTTAGTGATTACTTCGAAGGTTGTCAGAAGTACCTTCAGTATTTGAAACAAACAATTGATGAAGATTTCTCTGGACTTCACATTGCGCTCGACTGTGCACATGGTGCAACGTCTTCGCTTGCAGCTCATTTATTCGCTGATCTTGAAGCTGATATTTCCACTATAGGTACAAATCCTACTGGAACAAATATTAACGACGGTGTCGGATCGACGCATCCAGAAACACTGGCTGAATTTGTGAAAGAAAAGAATGCCAACGTAGGCTTTGCATTTGATGGAGATGGAGACCGTCTTATTGCCGTTGATGAAAATGGAGATATTGTAGATGGCGATCAGATTATGTTTATCTGCGCTAAATTCATGAAAGATCAAAAGCGTTTACGTCATGATACGGTTGTTTCAACTGTTATGAGCAATCTTGGATTCCATAAAGGGATGGAAAAGTCAGGTGTAACATCGCTTCAAACTAAGGTAGGCGATCGTTATGTGATGGAAGAAATGCGTAAAGAAGGCTACAACCTTGGCGGAGAGCAGTCTGGACATATTATTTTCCTTGATCACATCACGACAGGTGATGGTATGCTATCAGCACTTCAGCTTGCTAACATTATGCAAGTGACAAACAAACCGTTGTCAGAGCTTGCTGGAGAAATGAAGAAGTACCCTCAATCTCTTGTGAATGTGAAGGTAACAGATAAAAACAAGGTAGATTCAAACGAGCGTATTCAAGAAACGATTCAGCAAGTAGAAAGCGACATGAACGGAGAAGGGCGTATTCTTGTTCGTCCATCCGGAACGGAGCCTCTTGTTCGCGTCATGGCTGAAGCCCCTACAAAAGATCTATGTGATGAGTACGTCGATCGCGTTGTATCTATGGTGAAAGAAGAACTTGGAGCGTAATCGACAAAAATGAAAAGTTTGTACGAAAGGTATGCATGGGAAGCACGGAAAAAGCTACCCATGCATATTTTTATATATAGGGGAATTTTCACAAGTGATTTTCTCATTAAAATGAGTCAAAATAGAGCAAATTATAGCGAGAACGACTTGTTCTAGAAAAAAGAATTGACCAGCTTTTTACAATTGATATAATATAGAAGTATGTTTGGTTTTTATTCTAAAAGGGAAAGAGAGGGAAGTTGGGTTACTTTTGATATAAAAGCGCCTGGACTGTTTTCGAACGGTAGAAAACAGTTGACGAGGAAGAGGTTTATCGATCATCGGCGGATACCTCTCGATTGCTCCACCACAATCGAATGGTTTTGTGAAAAACAGAGAGGTGACTTTCTGAACAAAAGCAAAACTATGGTGACAAAAAAGCTATTAATCGGAAAAGAAGGGGCAGGTCTGCCCCGTTGTATGCCTGCTCCTTCAATTGAAGGAGGACTTTTACATGTGCGGTATTGTTGGATATATTGGAAATCAGGATGCTAAAGAAATTCTATTACGAGGTCTGGAGAAGCTTGAGTACAGAGGGTACGATTCAGCAGGTATTGCGCTTCTTAATGACGGTGGACTCCACCTTTTTAAAGAAAAAGGTCGTATTGCTGACCTTAGAAAAAAAGTGGATACAAGTGTGGAAGCGACAGCAGGTATTGGACATACACGCTGGGCAACACACGGTGAACCTAGTCAGGTAAATGCTCATCCACATCAGAGCTCAACTGAACGCTTCACGCTTGTTCACAACGGTGTAATTGAAAACTATCAACAAATCAAACGTGACTTCTTATCCGAAGTTAATTTCGTAAGTGCTACAGATACAGAAGTAGTTGTTCAACTTATTGCTACTCTTGTTGAAGATCAAAATATGTCTGTTGAAGATGCTTTCCATCAAACACTAAATGAACTTCACGGTTCATATGCACTTGCGCTTATTGACAATCATAATCCAGAAACGCTCTACGTAGCGAAAAATAAGAGTCCGCTTCTAGTTGGAATCGGCGATGATTTCAATGTAGTAGCAAGTGACTCAATGGCTATGCTTCAAGTAACAAGTAAATTCATCGAGCTTATGGATGAAGAAGTAGTGATTGTGAAGCGTGATTCTGTCACAATTAAAGATATGAGTGGAAAAGTAATGGAACGCGAACCATTCACAGCTGAAATCGACGCAAGTGATATAGAAAAGGGAACATACCCTCACTATATGCTTAAAGAAATTGACGAACAGCCGCTTGCGATTCGTAACATTATTACAAAGTACAAAGATGAGAATGATAACATCAAACTTGATGAAGATATTCGTGAAGCGATGAAAGACACAGATCGTATTTACATCATTGCGTGTGGCACTAGTTACAATGCTGGTCTTGTTGGTAAACAGCTAATCGAGAACATCGCTGAGGTTCCTGTTGAAGTGCACATCGCAAGTGAGTTCTTATACAACATGCCGCTTGTTTCACAGAAACCACTCTTTATCTTTATTTCACAAAGTGGTGAAACGGCAGATAGCCGTGGCGTACTTGTGAACGTGAAGAAAAAAGGATTCAAATCTCTTACGATTACGAATGTTCCAGGATCAACGCTTTCTCGTGAGGCTGACTATACGCTGCACACACATGCTGGCCCTGAAATTGCAGTTGCTTCAACAAAAGCCTACACTGCACAAATGGCTGTACTAACACTACTTGCTGTTGATACTGCTCAGGCAAAAGGCATTAAGCTTGATTTCAACCCAATTCAGGAGCTTGGAATCGTTGCAACAGCGATGGAGTCCATGATTGACCAGAAGGAAATGATCGAAACAGTTGCACGTAACTTCCTTTCAGTTACGCGTAATGCATTTTTTATTGGTCGCGGCGTAGATTACTACGTTTGTCTTGAAGGAGCTCTTAAACTTAAGGAAATTTCTTACATTCAAGCTGAAGGATTTGCAGGCGGTGAATTGAAGCACGGTACGATTGCTCTAATTGAGAAAGGTACTCCTGTTATTGCTCTTGCTACGCAGAAGCACGTGAATGGAAGCATCCGTTCAAACGTACAAGAAGTTGTTTCTCGTGGAGCATCACCATGCATTATTTCTCTTGCTGGACTTGAAGAAGAAGGCGATACCATCGTCCTTGATGAAGTGCATGAGCATCTTACTCCGTTAGCTTCTGTTGTACCGCTTCAATTACTTGCATACTATGCAGCACTACACAGAGAATGCGACGTAGATAAGCCAAGAAACCTTGCTAAATCAGTTACTGTAGAGTAACCATAGATATATGAGAACGGCCTTTCCTTACTTGGGAGGGCCGTTTTATTTTTGCTTACCATTATTAATAATGAATCGCCTCTCTTTTTCGACTACTTAAAAGCATGTCCGAATACAATGATACGAATACGAAGAAAGGTGGAGGCGTATGAGTATCTTTGTAAGCTACATATTGTTAGGACTTTCCCTTTCAGCTCCAATGGGACCGATTAATGCGGCACAGCTGGACAGGGGGATTCGCTTTGGCTTTATGAATGCCTGGTTAGTAGGGTTTGGAGCTATGGTAGCGGATGGCGTATTTATGATGCTCATTTACTTTGGACTTGCTCATGTTATTGAGACGCCGTTTATGAAAACATTTCTTTGGCTGTTCGGTTTTTTTGTTTTAACGTATACAGGAATTGAAAATATCGTGAAGGCTGGTTCAATAGGACTTGAGCAGACAAGTGGTCGATATGAAACGAACCGCAAATCGTTTCGAACTGGTTTTTTTATCGCAATCTCAAATCCGCTGAACATTTTGTTCTGGCTGGGCATTTATGGTTCGATTCTAGCCTAAACATCTAGTATGTTTGGTGCCGCCCAACTGTTTCTTTATAGTACGGGCATTTTTTTAGGTATTACCCTATGGGATCTCACAATGGCGAGTGCATCAGCAGGTGCACGAGCGTGGGTAAATCCATTTATTTTGAAGCGAATATCGATCTTATCAGGTATCACGTTAATCGGATTCGGACTCTATTTCGGTATGCAAGCTGTTAGGTTGTTCCTTGGATAGACTGGCACCTCTTTTTGTCCCTCCTAATAGGATAACGCGTGTAGTGTTAAGGAGGGATTCCGTTTGGAACTATATACGAAATCATGGATTGATGAACACGGAGAAGGAATGGAAGGTTGGAAGCGAACTGCATTTGCTCATTTTGGAGCGATGTTATCAGATCGTGAACAACCTTACCCTTGCATTCCTGGGAAGCAGGGGTTCCATCAAGATAATTTACGATTTGGATTTGCGGAAGATCCTACAACAGACGTAGCAAGTGTACAGTTAGCTACATTGTTGAAACAGTACGGGGAAGTAGCGAGGGAAACGGGGAAATATGCCTCTCTTGTTGTTTTTTTGACTCCACGACGTTACAGAAACAAAAAGCCGAAGTAGATCAATACCAGGAATTATTCTGGTCGCTACTAAACAGTTTACATGAGCTTGATGAGGCGCAGTGGCCAGAACATATCCCTAAAGACCCACATGATCCTAAATGGGAGTTCTGCTTCAATGGAGAACCGTATTTTGCATTCTGTGCGACACCAGCTCACCAAGTTCGAAAGAGTCGTCAGTTTCCATCTTTTCTGATTGCTTTTCAACCAAGATGGGTTTTTGATGAAATTAATGCAGAAACAACATTTGGTCAAAAGCTTAAAAAAGCGATCCGGCAACGGTTGGTTTCTTACGATGGGATTCCAGCTCACCCCGCCTTGAAGTGGTACGGTCAACAAGATAATTATGAATGGGAGCAATATTTTCTATCTGATGATGATTCTTCTCTTTCCAAGTGTCCCTTTATGGCGATGAAAAACAAGTGGAAGAGCATTCGCTCTTAACTGTGTTTTCTTTTCATTTTCAGAAAAGTTGCCCCGGCAATGAGAACTAGAAAGCATAAGCTAACTAAAAATCCAGCCCGGCTAATATGGTCAAATAACGTTCCTGAAATAGCTGTACCAATCAGGACTACGCCGGTTCCAATTTTCAAATGATCTTTAAACGTAGTTTTGGTTAGTTTCCGATATGAAAAAAGAATGAACATCCAATTATAGAGAAGCATTAAACCAGCAGCTGTCGTCAAATACTCAAAGATGTTCTCCGGTAAAAGTAGTGCAACAACAATTGAAAGTAAGACGACTAGAGTCGTGAGACCAAAAGCAGGAAGAGGAATCTTCCTGCTTTTCTTTGCAAAGAGGGCAGGTGCATCATTTTCTTCAGCAAGTGTTACTAGCATGGTCGTTACGGCATATAGGGAAGCGACCATAGTGGAGAAACCGGCAATAATGAGGGTCGCATTAAATACGTGTGGGATCCAGGGTAGATGAAATTGAGTTAAAGCTGTTAAAAATGGACTTTCATTCGGATCAATGCTTTTGATCGGAATAAGTTTTAACACAACGAAAAAAGACATTACGTAAAGAAACGTTAAGACTAAAAGCATGATCTTTCCAGCTTTTGGGGCATTTTTGGGATCTTCAAGCTCATTCGCCATCAGTCCCATCACTTCAATTCCACCAAATGCATAGAACGCATAAACAAGGGCAACCCAGAGACCCATTGCGCTACCTGTGAGAAAGTCTTTTGACGTGATTTCAATTCCAGCGTTACCTTTTTGTGGTTCAAGCCATCCAAATAAGGCGGCGATTCCGATAGCGAGAAACATCACAATGGCAGCAATCTTCATTACCCCAAATACGTTCTCCATTTTTTCTACGAGTTGAACACCGATAAGAATAACGATAAGGCCAAGTGAAGCGAATACAGATGCCGAGAGCCATAAAGGGGCATTCGGAAACCAGAACTGTGCAAATAGCGCGAGGGCTGTAAGTTGACTACCCATAATAAGCATTTCAGATGACCAGTATACCCAGCCGTTACTAAAGCCGGCCCATTGGCCAAAAGCTTGTTTTGCATAAGTGCGAAAAGACCCTTTTTCTGGATGTTCAGCAGTTAATTTCGCAAGTGCTTCATAAACAATCCATGTGCCAATCGCGGCCAGAAAATAAGCCAATAAAACGAGATAGCCTGCTTTTTCAATCGTGATACTAGAACCAAGGAAATACCCGGTCCCGATAATACACCCTACCCCTATAAACGACATTTGCCACCAGGTTAATTTCTTTTCGTGATTTGTCGATTTACTCATTATTGCATCCCCCTCTTATCTTCTTTAGTTTGAGAATCACTGGCAGTGTTTATGTGTGTTTCTTGAATTGGAGAATCTTTTCTTCGGATGAGGAGAAAGTAAGGAGACTATGTATGATAAAGGAGTTTGGTTGAATGAACATCCATCCGAATTGTTGGAATGAATATGGAGAATTAAAAACGGTTGTCGTTTGTTCTCCTTCACACTTAGATGTACCAGATCAGCAAACTGCTACAGATGTGCAGTGGGAAAAAGCAGTGAAACAAAAGAAGGCGCAAGAAAATCATGAAGAAATGATTCGCGCAATGGAGGATGCTGGCGTTCATGTTATTGATTATTCCGTTCATTTATTACGAGAAGACCTTTTATTAAATGAAAAATTAATCAATCGTATTTTTGTACGTGATCTTGCTTGTGTATTTGGCAAGACGATTCTTCCGGGAGCAGCAGGAACTTCCATGAGGCGACCTGAATATTTTCAAAGCCACAGGTTATTTCAACAGTGGTTTGATGAGCGGACGTTTCAAATGCAATCAAATAATCAGTTAAAGGCATTGGAATATGGAGATGTCATGATACTTAATAAGGATGCTGTTTTTATTAATTCTGGGATTCGGACAAGCATTGAAAGTATAGAAGCACTGCAAGGGAGTATTTTTAATGCGGGGTTCCAGGAAATCGGTGTTATTGATCTACCACGACGTCCAGATACGATGCATCTTGATATGAATTGTAATGTAGCGGGAGAGAGTATATTTATAGCGAAAAGCTATATGAGGTATCTCCCTGTACAGGTTGTGACCGAAAATGATTTTCGATATGAGATGACGGGTGATTTTTTAGAGCGACATGGATATGAAGTCGAATGGACCTCTGAGATCAAACATACTGTTGCAGATATTAATTTCTTGAATTTAAATCCTGAGACGCTATTGATTAGTACGAAAACAAATAAATCTATTCTTAAGAATCATCCTACCCTTCGTAAAAAGAAGCTTATTGAGATAGAGGTAGATGAATTAGAAAACGGTGGTGGAGGAATCCGATGTATGACATTACCACTTGAGAGGGGATAAGAGAAAGTGGCTTGAAGGCTAATTCAATATATATTTCATAAAGAATCCTGCAAAGTTGTGGGATTCTTTTACATGTGTTTTGGTTGACTATTATACCTTAGGGGGGTATATTGATAGTAAGCTAAATTAGAGGAGATGATCGGATTGACAGATGAACTAAACATCCCTTTACAGCCGGATAAAAAGCCAACTGAACCGAGAACGGATGAAGAGAAACAGCAGCTGCAGAACCGATTGAAGCGAATCGAAGGCCAAATACGCGGGATTCAGAAAATGGTTGGAGATGATCGCTATTGCGTGGATATTCTTATTCAGCTGTCTGCCATTCAGGCTGCCTTAAAAAAGGTCGGCTATACGTTGCTTGAACGTCATACAAAAACGTGTGTTGCTAGTTCCATACAAGAAGGTAATGGAGATGAGCAAATAGAGGAATTAATGAAAGTGATTCAGCAGTTCTCTAAATAAAGAGGTGAGTCAGATGGATTCGAAGAAACAACTCTCTCTTGATGTGACGGGGATGACATGTGCTTCTTGCTCATCAAGAATCGAGAAGGTATTAAATAAAATGGATGGTGTCGAGGCAAACGTCAATTTAACGATGGAAAAAGCAACAATCTTGTACGATTACGATCAAGTGAAGACAGAAGATATCGTAGGGAAAATTGAAAAACTAGGCTATGGGGTTCGGAAAGAAAAAGTGGAGCTTGATATTCACGGAATGACCTGTGCAGCTTGCTCCACAAGAATCGAAAAAGGCTTAAATCGTACGAAGGGTGTTGAGCTTGCTTCGGTTAACTTAACAACAGAGTCTGGCGTTGTCGAATATCAGCCGGGAGAAGTGACGTTAGATGACATTCTCCAGAAGGTGAAAAAACTTGGTTATGAAGCGGTGATTAAAGAGAATCGTGAAAATCAAAAAAGCCATAAAGATGATGAAATTATGAAGAAGAAACGTCGATTATTGATATCAGCTCTTCTTTCTCTTCCGCTTCTGTTAACGATGCTTGCCCATATACCTGGGGAGTTGGCTATTCCTGTTCCTCATCTTCTTATGGAACCATGGTTTCAGTTTCTTTTAGCAACACCTGTTCAATTTGTGATAGGTGCTCCATTTTACACTGGGGCTTATCGTGCCTTAGTAAATAAAAGCGCAAATATGGACGTTCTTGTTGCGCTTGGGACTTCAGCCGCTTATTTTTATAGTGTTATTGAAGGAATGAGAAGTTATTTGACAGAAGGATACAATCCGTCGCTTTATTTCGAAACAAGCGCCATTCTGATCACGCTCATCTTAGTAGGGAAGTTATTTGAAGATCTAGCGAAAGGGAGAACGACGCAGGCCATTACCAAATTACTAAACCTTCAGGCGAAAGAAGCGAGCGTCATTCGGGAAGGCGCTGAAGTGAAAGTACCTGTCGATCAGGTTCAGGTAGCTGATCGAATCGTCGTTCGCCCGGGTGAAAAAATACCAGTAGACGGTATCGTGGAAAAAGGGAATTCATCCGTAGATGAGTCCATGATTACAGGTGAATCCATTCCCATTGAGAAAGAAGTAGGGGCGAGTGTGATTGGCTCAACAATTAATGAAAATGGGACTTTAACAATGCGTGCTGAAAAAGTGGGGAAAGACACCGCACTTGCTGGAATCATTAAGATTGTTGAAGAAGCGCAGGGTTCAAAGGCACCGATCCAACGTTTAGCAGATGTGATTTCAGGCATATTTGTCCCTATTGTGGTAGGGATCGCAGCGATTACGTTTCTAGTTTGGTATTTACTAGTCGATCCCTACAATTTGCCACAGGCACTTGAAGCGGGGATTGCGGTGCTCGTTATCGCATGTCCTTGTGCACTAGGATTAGCTACACCAACTTCTATTATGGTAGGGACTGGGAAGGGTGCTGAGCAAGGGATTCTGTTTAAAGGTGGCGAATTTTTAGAAGCCACTCATAAAATTGATGCAATTTTACTTGATAAAACCGGTACAATCACAAAGGGAAAGCCTGAAGTAACGGACTTTGTTGCTTTTGACCTCGATGAGAAAACGGTGCTCGAACAATTGGTTGCCGCTGAGAAAGCTTCCGAGCATCCTCTAGCAAGGTCCATTGTTCAATATGGCGCGAATCACAATGTTACTTTAGCTGAAGCTGAGCAGTTTCAAACTATACCAGGTCACGGTATTGTTGCTACTGTCAAAGGAAATCAGGTTCTTGTTGGGACTCGAAAACTTATGGAACGAGAGCAAATTCCTTATTCCACTCATGAAGAACAAATGAAAACATATGAACTTGACGGGAAGACTGCCATGTTTGTTGCATTTGACGGTCGCGTACAGGGAATTATCGCTGTTGCAGATACGGTGAAAGAAACGTCGAAAAGCGCTATTGAGGAAATGAGATCCCTTGGAATCGATGTATATATGATTACAGGTGACAATAAACGGACGGCTGAAGCTATCGGGCGGCAAGTGAACCTAAATGGTGTGTTTGCAGAAGTACTTCCTGAGGAAAAGGCTACTAAAGTAAAAGAGTTACAGGCGCAAGGAAAACGAGTGGCGATGGTAGGGGATGGCATTAACGATGCGCCAGCTCTTGCAACAGCCGATATAGGAATGGCGATTGGAACCGGAACAGATGTCGCCATTGAGACAGCAGACGTTACACTTGTTGGAGGTGATCTTGAAAACATTGCAAAGGCGATTCATTTAAGCCGTAAAACGATGCGGAATATTCGCCAGAATCTATTCTGGGCGTTATTCTATAATTCAATTGGGGTTCCAATTGCTGCAATTGGTTTACTAGCACCTTGGGTTGCGGGGGCTGCTATGGCCTTCAGCTCTGTATCAGTCGTAACCAATTCCCTTCGTTTGAAGCGAGTGAAACTATAATTCATTGAGAGGAGAATCACGATGGAACAAACAACATTAAAAATTGAAGGAATGACATGTGATCATTGTAAAGCAGCAGTAACAACTGCTTTACAGGAACTTGAAGGGGTTTCAGAAGTAAATGTGAACGTAGAAGAAGGAACGGCAAAAGTTTCTTACAATGCTTCTAGCGTTAGCGTTTCGGAAATGAATGAAGCGGTTGAAGAACAAGGATATGACATTGTATAAATAAGAAGCCGAAGAAGGGAGTGGATCCTTTCTTCGGCTTTTTAAATTCATAACTTTCGTTTCTTGATAATAAAATTCGCTAATAGGACAAGTGGAAGAATAAGCTTATCTTTGAATTTATTTGAGGAGGGAAAGACGCCAATGAACACTTCACTGTTCACAAGTTTATTTATGATAGGCTTCGGGGGACTTTTGATAGGAGCTACTGCAGGGAAGGTGGCATTTACCTATTATCAACATCGTTTGGAAGCTCTTTATCTGATTTGTGGTGGTATGCTCATCGGCGTGATTTCCTTTGAACTGATACCAGAAAGCGTTCGTTCGTATTCGTTTTGGGCACTACTTGCAGGTGCATCGCTTTCTGTTCTTTTCTTTATTTGGACAGAGCAAGTGGTTCACAGAAAGTTTCAAGACAAGAGTTACCTTCCATTGTTTGCTTTCGTTCTTGCTGTCATCTCGCACAATATCCCAGTCGGGATCGCTCTTGGAATGACGTCAGTTAGTAGCGGAATTGGCATGTCATTACTGCTAGCCTTATTTATCCATCACTTACCAGAGGGAGTGGCTTTGTATATACTCACTCGAATGAACGGATTACATCGGTTGTTTGTGATCTTAGCAGCAAGCTCTGTAACAATTATTTTAACGCTATCGGCCTGGTTCGGTATGGTTTCTTATCAATCGCATCTACTAAATGGTCTCTTTATGGGCGTAGCTATTGGATCTTTATCATATGTAGCCGTTCATGAAATGATCGGTCATGTTGTTGGAAGAGTTTTAAATCGGGAGTTGTACTTATATACAAGTCTGGGAATACTTTTACTGGCGATTTACCTTGAGGTGACTCATAAGCTCTTTTGACAACATATATAAAATTCAGTAAAATTGTACATAGACTAATATGAACACATGCTCATATATTGAATAAAATAGATAAACCACATAAGAAAGGAGTTCACATCGATGGAAGAATATCGTTTGACAGGTTTATCCTGTCCAAATTGTGCAGCGGGAATGGAACAACAGATTCAAAAACTTGAATACGGCGAATCCGCTCAAATTCAATATAATTCCGGTAAATTAAAGCTAGATGAGAGAGTGAATCTTGAACAAGTTGAGAAAATTCTTGCTTCAGATCACGCATCATTGATTAAAAACGGAAATGGACATGCCCTTGAACATAGTAAGGGTCACAACAACGGGAAGTGGCTCCTTGCTATCTCATCAGCGATTTTCGCTGCTGCTCTTCTTTTAGATGGATTTACAAACATACCAGCTATTCCTTTCTATTTAATTGCCATTATTTTAAGTGGCTATCAAACGTTTATTAAAGGTCTACAGAACTTAATAAAACTGACATTTAATATTGAGACGTTGATGACTATTGCTTTAATAGGGGCAGTCTCTATTGGAGAGTGGAAGGAAGGCACGCTTGTTGCAATCCTATTTGGACTGAATGAATATTTAGAAGGCCTAGGTATGGAGAAGGCAAGAAAGTCTATGGAGTCCTTACTAAAAATTGCGCCGAAGGAAGCCCTTCGTATTCGAGAGGGAAGAGAAGAAATCGTTTCGATTCAGGATCTAAAAGTGAACGACATTGTTTTGGTCAAATCTGGCGCAAAAATTCCATCAGATGGAATCGTCGAATCTGGCTATAGTTCAGTGAACGAAGCGGCTATTACTGGAGAAGCTATGCCGGTTGAAAAAAGTGCTAATGAGTCTGTTTATGGCGGAAGTATAAATAATGAAGGAATTCTTCGTGTGAAAATCACGAAAGCTTATGAGGATTCCTCACTAGCAAAAATATTGCATTTAGTTGAAGAAGCTCAGGAAACAAAAACACCTACGGAATTATTTATTAATCGTTTCTCAAAGTATTACACACCGATTATTATGCTTATCTCAGCACTCGTGATGCTTGTTCCGCCTTTATTGTTCGGAGGGGCTTTTAGTGAGTGGTTTTACCAGGGACTTGCAGTGCTTATTGTAGGATGTCCATGTGCACTTATTCTTTCATCACCGATTGCCAACATCTCGGGTATTACTCGAAATGCGCGTAACGGTATTCTCGTAAAAGGATCTGTTTATCTTGAACAGCTAGGAAAAATTGATACGCTCGCTTTTGATAAAACCGGTACGCTTACAAAAGGGCTACCTTATGTGGAGAAATATAAAGTTTATGACCAGGAGCATTTCTTATCAGTAGCGGCAGCGGTTGAGGAACATTCTTCACATCCGTTAGCAAAAGCAATCATGACAAAAGTAAATAGCTTTCCTTATCGTGAAATCGAAGCAACAAATATCGAAACGATATCAGGGCAGGGGATCATAGCCGACATTAATGGAAAAAGACATTGGGTAGGAAATGAAAAAAAGTGTTCAACATGTAACCATCTCTGAGGATGTGAGAACATCGATTGATGCGATGAAACATGATGGGTTAACGCTGGTCCTTGTAGCCGATGAGAAACATATTCTTGGGATATTTGGAGTTGCAGATGAAATTAGAGAGGAAAGTGAGTCTGTTATTCGCGCTTTACATCATGCAGGTATTAAGAATACGGTGATGTTAACAGGAGATCATGAGAAAACAGCTGAGAAAGTGGCAAAACGTGTTGGCGTACGTTCTTATTTCGGCGGTCTCTTACCTGAAGACAAAGTGGCTAAGGTGAGAGAATTAACAACAGAAGGTAAAGTAGCCATGATCGGTGACGGGATTAATGATGCTCCGGCTCTTGCTTCAGCAGACCTTGGAATCGCTATGGGAAAAGGGACAGATAGCGCGATTGAAACAGCCGATATCGTATTGATGCAGGATCACTTAGGAAAACTGCCTGAAGCGGTCTCGATCGCTAAACGAGTGAATCGAACGATACGGGTTAATATTGCGTTAGCCCTTGGCTTAAAACTGATTGCTTTACTGCTTACTATTCCTGGGTTATTAACGCTATGGATTGCGATACTGTCTGATATGGGGGCAACAATTCTCGTGACGTTCATTAGTTTAACGATATTATGGGATCGGAAAACAAAAGAAAAAACATATACTCAAAATGAAGCAGAACCACAGCATTCGTAACCCTCTAGATGTCTAGGGGGTTTTTATTTATGATATCACTCTATATTATTCTCCGTAAATATTAATAGAAAGTAAAGCCTTGTTTAATCATGTCAACAAGTGCTGTGCCGAATTCACATTTGGATTTCGTTGTAACTAACTTTCTCTCCTTTTATCATAGTAAGTAATTAAGACAAACAATACGTGCCGGGGAATAGGGGTTCCAATTAAGCGAAATATAAGATCATGTCAACAAGTCTCCTAAAAAAATGAAAACGCTTTAACGGTGCGGAAGAAAGGGAGGATATATAATGAGTGAACAGAACACAGCAGAGAAATCTGGATTTAAAGTAAAAGTTCAGCGGTTCGGAAGTTACTTAAGCAGTATGATCATGCCAAATATTGGCGCATTTATTGCTTGGGGATTGATTACTGCTTTATTCATACCAGATGGTTATCTACCAAATGCAAGCCTTGCCGAGTTAGTAGAACCAATGCTTTACTACCTATTGCCACTCTTGATTGGTTACACTGGAGGTAAAATTGTATACGGTGGTCGAGGCGGAGTTGTTGGTGCAACGGCAACCATTGGTGTTATTGTTGGAGCAGACATTCCGATGTTCCTTGGAGCTATGGCTATGGGGCCGCTTGGGGGATATTTAATTAAGAAATTCGATGAAGCGATTCATGGCAAGATTAAATCAGGCTTTGAAATGCTCGTTAACAATTTCTCAGCTGGGATTATTGGTGGGGCTTTAACTATTATAGCTTCTCTAGCAATCGGTCCAGTTGTCTTAGGATTAAACAAAGCACTTGCTGCAGGTGTAGAAGCTATTATTGCGGCAGGTCTATTACCATTAGTAAGTATTTTAATTGAACCAGGTAAAGTGCTCTTTTTAAATAATGCGATTAACCACGGGATTTTTAGCCCACTTGGACTTGAACAGGCTGCAAATACTGGTAAATCAATTCTCTTTTTGGTGGAAGCCAATCCAGGCCCAGGTTTAGGGATTCTTCTTGCTTACTCAATTGTTGGTAAGGGAACAGCAAAACAATCAGCTCCAGGAGCTGCACTGATTCATTTTGTAGGTGGAATTCACGAAATTTACTTCCCATACATCTTAATGAAACCAGCACTACTTCTTGCTGCTATTCTTGGGGGAATGAGTGGAGTGTTCACATTCACGCTTTTAAATGCAGGATTGTTAGCACCTACTTCACCAGGAAGTATCGTTTCTCTTATGATTATGACACCGCGTGGCGAGTATCTAAGTGTTATTGCAGGAGTAGTTGCGGCAACGGTAGTTTCTTTCTTAGTCTCTGCTGTAATCCTTAAACGCTCAAAAGATAGCGGAGAAGATATTTCAGAAGCGACTGAAAAAATGGAAGCAATGAAAGGGAAGAAGAGCAGCGTATCTTCTAACCTAAAAACGAATGCAGAAGAGCCAAAAGAAGAAACAACATCTTCTTATGGCCATATAGCCAAAGTAGTCTTTGCATGTGATGCTGGAATGGGGTCAAGTGCAATGGGGGCATCCGTACTACGTAATAAATTTAAAAAAGCTGGGTTAACAGACATTGAAGTAACAAATACTTCGATTAGCAATTTACCTAATGATGCAGATCTAGTTGTGACTCATCAAGATTTAACCGATCGTGCTAAGGATAAGCTTCCAGAAGCGAATCACATCTCGGTTAAAAACTTTATGAACAGTCCAAAATATGATGAACTTGTTGCTGAGTTAACTTCCGCAGGTGAAGTGCCAGTGAAAGAAGAAGTAGAGCAAGTTGAGAAGAAAGAAATTAATAAAGTAGTCTTTGCATGCGATGCTGGAATGGGATCAAGTGCAATGGGCGCATCAGTCCTTCGCAATAAGTTTAAGAAAGCTGGTCTTCAAGACATTGATGTAACAAATACGGCTATTAGTAACTTACCAGATGATGCCGACTTAATCGTAACGCACCAGGACTTAACAGATCGAGCAAAAGCAAAACGTCCTGATGCTGAGCATATCTCAGTGGCAAACTTTATGAATAGCCCGAGATACGAAGAGCTTGTTGATAGACTTAAAAAGTAGGTATAGCCAGAATTCGAGGTGAACCATGTGTTTATTTCAGCAAGGGAACGAACAATTCTTCAGCTTCTATTAGAGAGTAATGACTATTATACGGTCAAAGGAATCGCTCAAGAACTTGAGGTAAGCGAACGAACGGTTCACCGTGATTTAGTAGGCGTAGAGGATATTCTCACTCAGTATGATTTAACCTTAAACAAGAAAGCTGGAGTAGGGGTTCGAATTGATGGTGAAGAATCCAACCGAAATGAGTTGAAAAGCTATCTAGTTGACCTAACCATTACGGAATACACGCAACAAGAAAGGGAGACGCTGATTCTATGTAAGCTATTGGAATCAGCTGATCCTATTAAGTTAATTGGTCTAGCGAATGACTTGAGAGTGACAGTTGCTACTGTCAGTCATGATTTAGACAAAGCGGAAGAATGGCTTGAAAGAATGCAGCTTTCATTAATACGAAGGCGGGGATATGGTGTGCAGGTTGAAGGGACTGAAGCCCTGAAAAGGCACGCCATGAGTTCCTTGCTTGCTTCTGAGTTTAATGATTCAGACTTTTTTACGTTGTTAGAGAAGTCGATTCAAAAGAAATCTCAAGGCAATGTTCTCGAATCTGCTTCCGAACGATTGCTAGGGTTAGTTGATCGAGATAAGCTTTTGAAAGTTGAAACAATCGTTGATGATATTAACAATGAGTTACCTTATATGATCGCTGATAGTGCATATATTGGTTTAATTGTGCATTTGACTCTGGCTGTGGAGCGTATTCAAAAGGGTGAAAAGATCGACATTGATGAAGACTATTTAAGCACGCTAAGGAATACGAAAGAGTTTGGTTTTGCTAGAATAATCGCTACAAAACTTGAAGAATCTTTTAGTGTTTTAATACCTGAAGCTGAGATCGGTTATATCACCATGCATTTACGCGGAGCCAAATTAAGAAACACTGGAGACTACTATTTAGAAGAAACAAATTATCCGATTCTTGTTAAAACCAAGGAGTTAATCCGCTATGTAGATAAGCGTCTCAATGCGAATTTAGAAACGAACGAATCACTTCTAGAGGGTTTAGTGACACACCTCGGTCCTGCTACGCATCGTGTTAGGCAGAACATGAATATTCATAATCCTTTGCTTACAAAAATCAAAGCAGATTATGCTGACTTATTCCAACTGCTTGAAGATGCGCTAAAAGATACTTTTCCGGGGGTATCCATTCCTGATGAAGAAGTTGGTTTTCTCGTCCTTCACTTTGGTTCAGCCCTTGAAGGTCGCTTTCAACATAACGAAGTGAATATTCTTGCCGTATGCTCAAGTGGTATCGGGACATCCAAAATGCTGGCGACTCGATTGAAACAGGAGTTACCAGAAATCCAAACCATCAAAAGCGCTTCATTATTTGAACTGCAAGATGAAGATCCAGAGAATTATGATCTGATTGTTTCTACGATCCCTCTCCCTGAATATGAAGGAGAGTATATAAAGGTCAATCCTTTTTTAACGGAGGAAGAGGCAACACGAATTCGCTCGACTCTTCAAAAGAAGTCGATGATGAAAAGAAGAAGCACGGTCGAGAAGCCAAAGACGGATAAGGAATCCTTGTTTTTTTCAAATGATGAAGCGAGTACCTGGTTTCGTAAAGCAGAATTATATACCAAGACTGCAGCTTCAGTAGTGGAATTATTTCGAGTAAATCAATCTGAACACAAAGAGGTGGAGAAGCTTTTAGCAGAAGAGTGTATGCGTCTAGAAACACTTGATGCTATCAGCCATTCATTAGAGGTTAAAGAGGCGCTTCTGAAGCGAGAAACCATTAGTGGAGTGGGTATTCCTGAGACTTCACTTGCATTGTTTCATACGCGGACACCTGAAGTTAAGAAGCCTGTGTTTACAATTGTTCGATTAATGGAACCTATTCAGAGAAAGGCAATGGATGGTTCATTCATTGAAATGGACACCGTTCTTTTACAACTGGCACCAGAGGATTCGCCAATTGAAAGCATTGAGATCATGAGCTACATTAGTTCTCTTATCATTGAATCAAATGAAAGCATCGCGCTTTTTTCGGGGAGCAATCAAGAATCAATTGGATTGTATCTCGCTAACAAAATGAAAAGTCATGTAGAAAAACAATTAGGATTTAAAGGAGACGATTAAAATGGCAAAAGAAATTCTATCAACTGAGAACGTATTACTAAACGAAACGGCTGCAACAAAAGAAGAGGCTATCCGTATGGCGGGTCAAATCCTTGTAGACAACGGTTATGTGGATGAAAGCTACCTTGAGCAAATGCAAGAACGTGAAAAGATCACGACGACTTACATGGGCAACTCTGTTGCAATTCCTCACGGTACGGAGGATGCTAAGAAAGCTGTGAAGCATTCTGGACTATCCATCATCCAATTGCGAGAAGGCGTTGATTTCGGAGATGGAAATATTGCGAAAATTATCATAGGTATTGCTGGTAAGGATAATGAACACTTAGAGATCCTTTCTCAAATTGCCATTGTATGTTCTGAAGAAGAAAATGTAGAAGAGTTGATTCAAGCGGATTCCAAAGAAACGTTAATCTCAATGTTTAACGAGGTGAATTAATCATGCTTGCCGTTCATTTTGGTGCTGGAAATATTGGAAGAGGCTTTATTGGTAAGCTTCTTTCTCAATCAGGATATGAAGTATGCTTCGTAGATATCAACGAGAATGTGATTAACGAGCTTAATGAACGAAATAGTTATACAGTGGAAATATTAGGTCAGGATAAGGAGAAGATTGCTGTTGAGGGTGTGAAAGGTATTAATAGCCAACAAGATCCTGAGGCAGTTGTCGATGCGATCTATCAAGCTGACCTTATTACGACCGCTGTTGGCCCGACCGTATTGAAATTGATTTCTTCTGCTATCAAAGAAGGCATCTCAAAACGTATCGCAGATGGAAAGGCTCCCGTTAACGTTATTGCATGTGAAAATATGATCGGTGGCAGTACAATGCTTCGAAAAGCTGTTGAAGAAAAGATGGATGAAGCGGATCGTAAAGTGCTAGATCAATATGCTGGTTTCCCAGATGCCGCAGTGGATCGTATTGTTCCAAATCAAACGCACGAAGATCCATTAATGGTTGCGGTTGAACCGTTCTATGAATGGGTAGTCGATCAAACTATGATGGCTGGAGAGGTTCCGGATATTGCTGGGCTTACGTACGTTCAAGATCTTGCTCCTTACATTGAGCGGAAGTTGTTCACCGTTAATACTGGACACGCAGTGACAGCTTACCTTGGTTATCAAGCAGGGTATGAGACAATAAAGGAAGCACTAGACACTGAAGATATCTATCATGATGTTAAGAAAGCTCTTGAAGAGTCTGGTGAATTGCTTCAGCATAAGCACGGTTTCGAAAAAGAGGCGCATGAGGCTTATATTACAAAAATTCTTGGTCGTTTTCTAAATCCACATCTAGTGGATGAAGTTACTCGCGTTGGACGAGCTCCAATTCGTAAAATTGGAGCTGACGACCGTCTTGTTGGACCGGCACGTCAGCTCGCGGAATTAAACAAAGAACCAAACTACCTTGCGAAAGGAATTGCAGCAGCATTACGATTTGATCCTAAAGAAGATGAAGATGCTGTAACGATTCAGAGTAAAATCAAAAACGAAGGTCTTTCTAGTGCGATTACTGCTTTTACAGGAGTAACCGAAGGAGAAACTCTATTTGATCTAATTAGCAAGCATTATAAAGAAATGGCGTAATCTCTACGCAGAAGGGGAGCTCATTAAATGGAGCTTCCCTTTATTTGTTTGAAATCTGTTCGTTTCGGAATTATTTATTAGGGATAAATAATATCTTAAATCGTATCATTTTGTTACGATTTCGTATTAGGACTTGTGCCAACCTCAATACAATTCTACTATTAAGGTATGGCGTTAGTCATATTCATTTTCAATGGGAAGGGGAACACGAATGTTCAATATATTACTTCAGTCTCACTCAGGTTCATGGGCGATTCTTGTTTTGCTATTAGTGGTTAGTTACTTTGCTCCTAAGCAAAAGATCTCGCTTATGATTCAGCGATTATTTTACTTGATTATGCTCGGTACTGGAATTGGGATGCTCTTTATCCTTGGTTTTCCGCTGATCTATGTGCTTAAAGGGATCCTGGCGGTTGTGTTAATCGGGGTTATGGAAATGATTGTTGGAAGAAGAAAGCGTGCCGAATCAACAAAAATGCTTTGGATCGCATGTATTGTTCTTATTTTAGTTATTATTTCAATCGGCTACAATTGGATTTAATGTGAAAAAGCGACAGCCAATAAAATTGGCTGTCGCTTTTTTAGTGGCCTCAGTCCCTCGATCGCTTCACCAATCAAAATGGACAAAAAAGACGTGTTCTTTTTGAGTGGTTCCAGCGCTTGTCGCGCCTAACCGGGGCCCTTTCGCTTTAGTTATCATCTAGCTGCAGGGCCCAGCCTCTCGATCGCTTCACCATTTCAAATGAACACAAAGGGCGTGTTCTTTTGAAATGCCTCCAGCGCTTGTCGAGGCTAAACGGTCCCTTTCGCTTTAGTAATCATCTAGCTGCAGGGCCCAGCCTCTCGATCGCTTCACCATTTCAAATGAACACAAAGGGCGTGTTCTTTTGAAATGCCTCCAGCGCTTGTCGAGGCTAATCGGTCCCTTTCGCTTTAGTAATCATCCAGCTGCAGTGACCAGTCCCTCGATCGCTTCACCACTCAAAATGAACACAAAAGACGTGTTCTTTTTGAGTGGCTCCAGCGCTTGTCGGGCCTTACCGGTCACTTCCGCTTTTGTTATTCCCAAGGTTTTTCTGTGGTTAGGAGGCCGGCTAGTTCTTTACTGGCCTGGCGGTGTTCTTTGCGTTTTTCTGCTCGGGCGGGAGCTGTTTCGTGTAGGTTTTTTTCTTCTTCTGATTCAGGGATAACTTTTGGAACGGGTAGTGGTTTTTTCTTTTCATCCAATGCCACAAATGTAAGGAATGCTGTAGCTCCTATATGTCGTTCGCCCGATAGGAGATGTTCTGCAATTACTTTCACAAATACTTCCATAGAAGACTTTCCGGTGAATGTCACGTATGCTTCGAGACAAACAGAGTCGTCTGGTGTAATCGGGTGTAAGAAGTCAACAGAGTCAGTTGAGGCTGTTACAACTTCACTACGACAGTGGCGCATTGCTGCGATTGATGCAATATCATCAATGTCTCTCATCAGCTGGCCACCAAATAAAGTATTATGATTGTTTGTTGCTTCTGGGAATACGTGACTTGTTTTGACAACACGTGATTCGCGAATGTATTTAGATTCCATAGTCGTCTCTCCTTATTATGCTTTTCTTGTCGTCTATCTTTACTATGCCCTTGATTAGGAGCTGAAAAACCTCTGTCAAATATGTAAGAGTAGAGGAGTTACCTAAAGTAGCGATTATATAAATCGTCCCACTCATCTTCGTTCACGTCAAAGACTGTTTTTGAATCCCATTTTGATAAATTGTCTCAAGGTTTAAATCGATCCATGTGTTTCTTTATGTATCGAGGTTTTCAAAAGGATGTGATGTATGTGATTTTTTTGAAGTAATTGAAGAGAGAGAAGATCGGTTGACCACTTTCTGTACAGATGCGTAGTAAATACTCATCTACGTTCATACTGAAGCTCCTTTCTTCTCTCTATTTTCATGCAGTCGAATGGATAACGCAACTGATCTACCTCGGCATTCATGAAGAAGCCTTGTATGGGAATAGTAAAGGGTGAAAGGAGTGTGTGGACGTGAACAAGTGGGTTTGTTTTATGATGTTGATCGTACTTTTTCCAAGTCACGTGTATGCGGAGAATAATCGCGAGTTGGCCATTGTTATTGATGATTTTGGAAATGACATGGGTGGGACAGATGAAATGCTTCGATTACCTGTTACACTAACGGTAGCCATTATGCCGTTTCTTGAAACGACTGAAAGAGACGCGGAGGAAGCGCATCGTTATGGACATGAAGTGATCGTTCATGTTCCAATGGAACCGGTAAAAGGGAAGAGAAGCTGGCTAGGTCCAGGCGCAATTACAACTGATCTTTCTAATAAAGAAATTCAAAAGCGAGTAAACGAAGCGATTGAGGCTGTTCCTCATGCGGTTGGAATGAATCACCATATGGGTTCAAAAGCGACAGCTGATGAACGAGTGATGAGGATAGTTCTTGAAGTGTGTCGAGAAAAGGGTCTCTATTATTTAGATAGCAAGACAACAGGCAAAAGTGTCATTCCTGAACTAGCAGAAGAAATAGGGGTACCTTACCTTGAGAATGAGCTGTTTTTTGACGATGTCTATACGATTCAACATATGAGCAGACAAGCTCAAGAGTTGGCGGAAAAGCTGAAGGATGATGAGGCTCATATCGCAATTGGACATGTAGGAATCGCCGGGAAAAAGATGGTAGCTGTTTTAAATGAATTTATTCCAATGTACAAAAGCGAAGCAAAAATTGTACCTCTTACACAGATGATTCCAGGTTTTGAAATGATTGATGAAAGCATGCCTTAAATAGAACTTCCTCCTTTTTATAATAAATGTTAACATTTATTATATATAGGTTAACATTTGAGGGGGGAAGAAAATGCAGAAATCAAAGCTTAGAATGATAATTTTATGTGGATTCTTTATTGGCATTACAGCTATTCTTGCACAAATGGAAATTCCTTTACCACTTGTCCCTATTAGTGGACAGACTTTAGCTGTCGGTTTAACCGCCACAATTCTTGGTAGTAAATACGGTGCCATTACAATGACAGGCTATACAATATTAGGGGGGATTGGTCTTCCGGTGTTTGCACAGGCTAAAGGTGGATTAGGAGTCTTATTAGGGCCGACTGGTGGATATATTTTTGCCTTCATTATTGCGGCATATGTTACTGGCCTTATCCTAGAGAAAACATCGTATACTTTGATACATGCGATGTTGGCGAACACCGTGGCTATGATTATCATCCTTTTAATCGGTACGATTCAATTGAAATTTGTTGTAGATCTAAACTGGCATGATGCGATGATTGCGGGAGTTTATCCTTTCTTATTTGTTGGTTTAATCAAAGCATTTCTTGCAAGTTGGTTAGGTATTACTGTTCGCAAACGTCTGATTGAAGCAAGGCTCTTACAAAGTCCAGTGGGACCGATTCAAGCATAAAGTGATCCAAGGACCCTATCTGACACGTTAGCTAAGAAACAATACAAGTGAGGTGTCCATTGTGAAGAATAGAATGGAATGGGGCTTTCTGGGTGGGCGAGTAATACTCGGTTTCATTATGCTAGCTCATGGAATACAGAAACTAGGTGGAATAGGAGATACCATTGCCATGTTTGAAAAGATTGGTCAACCTGCCTGGTTAGCTTATGCTACAGCCATTATTGAAGCCGTTGGAGGAGCGTTTCTTATTGCGGGGATTTTCGTTGTCCCATCTGCGATCCTTCTAGGATTAACGATGATTGGTGCTATTGTTCTTGCAAAGCTTCCTATGGGATTAATAGGAGGCTACGAATTTCCACTCTCCCTTTTTGGATTATCACTTATATTAGCATTTACAGGTAGTAGGAAGTTGGCCTTATCTGAAGTTATTTCAAGTGAAAAATAAAAAGATGAAATAGAACGATCTTTGAAGAGATGATTTTTCAACAAATATTGTACAGCAAGATAGCTCTAAATAGTGCTAAATAAACGTTTGTTTAAGAAGAATAAAATAAAGAAGCGCCTTTCTGTAGAGAGGCGCTTCTGTTTGTGTCATATCCAGATAAAATTGAGAATATATCTCGGTTAGCGATGCTCTTATGGAATATCATGTCCCATAGAACTTGTTAGAATTTCAAACCACTGATCACGTGATAAGGAGTAAGAAAGAGCTTCAACAGCACTATCAATTCGCTCTCGCTTTCCTGATCCAACGATTGGCATAATGTTTGCCGGATGGTTAAGTAGCCATGCATAAAGCACTTGATCGATCCCTTCAGCACCGATCTCAGAGGCAATCTTTTCTATCGTCTTGCGGAGACGAACTGCTTTATCGTCTTGCGATGTGAACACATCTCCTCCTGCAAGTGGAGACCATGCCATTGGTTTCATTCGCTTTTCCTGACAAAGATTTAACGTGCCATCTTCGAGGTTCTCAAGATGGTAGGCTGAAAGTTCCAGCTGATTTGTAATTAACGGTTGATCCACATAAGATTGTAGCATGTTAAATTGATGATGTTTGAAATTAGAGACTCCAAAATGACGAACCTTTCCAGCTTGTTTTAATTCAGAAAAAGCTTCGGCCACTTGTTCTGGATCCATAAAGGGATCAGGTCGATGAATTAACAGGACATCGATATGCTCAATCCCAAGTGCTGTAAGGGACTGTTCAGCAGAAGCGATGATGTGATCTTTACTTGTATTATAATGATGAGATTGGTGGGAGGGACGATTGGGAGACTCGATTACAATCCCGCATTTTGTGACAATCTCCATTTGGTCACGTAGAGATGGCTTGAGTGCTAATGCCTTCCCGAAAAGTTCTTCACACTCATAACTTCCATAAAGATCAGCATGATCGAACGTTGTAATGCCACGATCGAGATTATGCTCTATTAAAGAAAGTGTTTCTTCGCTCGTTTGATTCCAGTCTGCCAGTCGCCAGAGACCATGAACGAGACGAGAGAATGATAAATCTGCTGTTAGATGAATACGCTGCATCATTAAACCTCCAAAATGGTTTTGTATGTACTTTTCTTATCATAATGTAATGAAATCGTTTGCGCAACTTGTTGAACCTTTATTAGTTGGCAAATGTGCTCACCCTTAATGATAATGCTTCTCATTATCATTAAGGCGTGCTATAATGAAAAAAATAGTCAACGAAGAGGTGGGTAAAATGGTTGAAACGTTACAAATCTCCATGTTTTTCTTAATACTGGTCTTTTCCTTTACAGCATTTGCACTTGTTCTTAGAGCAGAGGCTTTAAGAAGTGGTTATGTACGTGAAAAGAAAACGAGTGCTTTTGAATCAACACCACCAATTTCATTTAAGAAAAGTTATTGACTTTCTAATTGATAAAGATTATCATTATCGGTATAGAAGAAAAGAGACATGGTGTTCCCCGACACAAATTGTCCTATATAGCTCAAACAAAGCCAAAGAAGTTCCCCCTTCTCCAATTGTTTGAATATTGTAGCTGCCAACGCCGGCAGCTATTTTTATTTGTCTCCTTTAATAAATATACATAAATGCTTTTATACCAGTGATTTAGAAAGGGTTTTTATCCATATATTTTCATTTACAAAATTTAATAACGTGCTAAACTATTTTTTGGAAGTACACATATAATGGGGGTTATACCAATGAAAAAGGTCTTTTTTGTATTGAGTTTATCAATGCTTCTCGTCGTAGCAGCATGCGGTTCAAATACAAATAGTGCTAATGAAACTAGCGGAGATGCAGAGCAGATGGACACGAAGAGTGTTCTACTTGATTTTCAAGCTGAAATTGTTAGCGTATTGAAAGAAAATAATGAAGACATTGCAGCATACGAGTCAGCTAAGTTTGCTGTAAGTGACAGTGAAACACCAGAAGAGGAAAAGCCTTCAACTGAAGAACTTAAAGAGCTGAAAGGCAGTGCTGTAGAAGCAAGCAAAGCCACTGTTGAAGGTATTGAAAGCCTGGAAGTTCCATCTGAATTGAAAGACTCGAAAGAAGAAATTGAAAGCGCACTTGATGAACTAACGGAAGCCTATGAAATTCGCGCAGAGCAAGCTGCTATTGATGATCCTTCAGTGCAAGAGAAGGCATTAGAGCATTTTACGATGTTTGAAGATCAAATGGGTAAAGTATTTGAAGATGCTGATTTAATTAAGCCAAGCTTTGCGAAAGAACTAGAATAGAGAAATTTAACCCTGCATATTAAATGCAGGGTTTTTTACATAGTAGTTTTTTGTATGACGTATACGATTTCACGTATGATAAGCTAGGGGAGGAAACGCTCTTAATAATCAAGAGGCCTGTGTTCTGATAGAATGAAAAAATGAACAGGTTAATTTAAAAAAAGGAAGTGTCACTATGAACGAACGTTTATCGAAATTTACGAATTACCTTATTGAGCAGAATCAAGATTTTGCCTACATCCATTCCCCTTCTAATGTCTATTATTTGACTAACTTTCATTGTGAGCCTCATGAAAGGTTGCTTGGACTTTTTGTGGTGCCGAATCAGGAACCATTCCTAGTCTGTCCTGGAATGGAAGTTTCACAGGCTAGAGACGCAGGGTGGAAATATGACATTATCGGCTATAGTGATTCAGAACAACCATTTGACTTCATTTTTGAAGCATTGAAACAACGTGGCATCCATAAACCAACTAGTGCTTCGATTGAAAAAGGTACGCTTGCTTATGAGCGAGCTGAAGAACTGCAAGCACGTTATCCTGAGCTGAACTATCACTCAGCAGAGCTTGGACTGAATCAATTGCGCCTAATTAAGGATGAGAAAGAAATTGAAGTATTACGTGAAGCAGCAGCACTTGCTGATTTTGGTGTAGAGACTGGTGTTAAGGCTTTACGAGAAGGTGTTACAGAGATGGAAGTCCTTGCTACCATTGAATTTGAATTGAAGAAAAAAGGAATTCGTGAGATGTCATTTTCAACAATGGTCTTGTTTGGTGAGAAATCTGGACAACCACACGGTAACCCTGGAGAGCGTCAATTAAGAAAAGGAGATCTCGTCTTATTTGATCTCGGAGTTGTATTAAACGGGTATTGCTCTGATATTACTAGAACAGTGGCTTTTGGTGAGGTTAACGATAAGCAAAGAGAAATTTATGAGTCAGTATTAAGTGCACAAACGGAATCACTTAATATCTCAAAACCCGGGACACGACTAGGTGATATTGACCTTGCAGCAAGAAACGTTATTTCTGATGCAGGCTATGGCGAACACTTTCCACATCGTATTGGACATGGTATTGGAATTGAAGTACATGAGTTTCCTTCCATGAGCGAGAAGAATGACGACTTGCTTCAAGTAGGTATGACGTATACGATTGAGCCGGGTATCTATCTACCAGATGTTGGCGGCGTGCGTATAGAAGATGATGTTCTTGTAACAGAGACTGGTTATGAGACGTTAACAAAGTACCCGAAGGATCTACAAATTATTAAGTGAGATAAAGTCGGCTCTTCAAAGAGCCGGCTTTAAAAAGAGTTAGGTGGATTGTCATCATTCTGTTTATTTCATGTCATCAATAGTAGTGTATAATAATAATAATATATTTTGGCTTGAAAGAAGAGAGGTACAGCTGTGAATACTGAGAAAAAAAGTGAGTATCTTTTATTTGGAGCGTGGGCTGCTTCAGTTCTTGCCCTTGCTGGAAGTTTGTATTTTTCTGAAGTTCTTAGATACGAACCTTGTGAACTATGTTGGTATCAAAGAATTCTCATGTATCCTCTAGTTATAATTCTAGGTATCGCTGTGGTGCGAAAAGACGCATCCCAACGATTTTATGTTCTCCCATTGTCGATCATTGGTACATGCGTTTCGCTGTATCATTATTTGCTACAAAAAACATCTTTTCTAGCAGAAGCGGCACCATCATGTGGTAGGGTTCCATGTACAGGTGAATATATTAATTACCTTGGATTTATTACGATACCGTTTCTTGCACTTATTGCATTTCTAATCACTACGATTCTAATGGTTGCCTTACATAAGCAAACAAAGAGGGAGGAAAACATGTGAAGAAAGCTATTATCTTTCTTGGTATTGTCATCGTAATATTCGGAGCACTCGCCTTCGTTACAAACTATAGTAATAGTGAGAAGACAGAAGGGAATCCATACGGGAAGAGCTCTTTAAATCCGGCTACAATAGAGCAACTTGACGATCCATTATATCAAAATCAAATTTTACCTGATGAGCTTGAGGAAGCCCTGTCTAATGAAGAAGAAGCCTTCGTTTATTTCTATAGTCCAACATGTATCCATTGTAAAAATACTTCCCCTGTCCTTGTACCACTTGCCGAAGACATGGGAATTGACTTGAAAAAATACAATGTTCTTGAGTTTGAACAAGGTTGGAATGATTACAGAATTGAATCAACGCCAACTCTTGTGCGATTTAAAGATGGTAAAGAAGTTGATCGTATTGTAGGTACGCAATCAGAAGACACTTTTAAACAGTGGATCGAAAAGAATGATTAACATACTAAAGCACCCTATGAGGGTGCTTTTTGTATACAATAAAACATTGGAATGTTTACACGTCATTCAACCGGGAACTAGAGATGTGAGGATAAAACGAAAGGTGGAGAATCATGAGTCATATTAATGGAAAAGTAGTTATTATTACTGGAGCAAGCAGTGGAATCGGCGAAGCAACGGCGAAGAAACTTGCAGGAGACGGCGCAAAAGTTGTTCTTGCAGCTCGACGTGAGGACCGCCTTGAAGAATTAAAGAGCGATATTACGAACAATGGCGGAGAAGCAATTATTCAAACAACAGACGTAACTTCAAGGGAACAAATGCAGGCTCTTGCCGATAAAACCATTGAGCATTATGGACAGATTGACGTCATGATCAATAACGCAGGATTGATGCCACTATCATTCATGAATAAGCTTAAGATTGATGAGTGGGATAAGATGGTTGATGTGAATATAAAAGGTGTCCTCTACGGTATTGCCGGAGTTCTTCCACATATGGAAGAAAGAAAATCTGGACATATTATTAATGTATCTTCTGTTGCCGGTCATGAAATTATGCCAGCTGGTGCAGTGTATTGTGGTACGAAATTTGCTGTACGAGCGATTACAGAAGGACTGCGTAAGGAAATGTCTCCTTCAACAAATATTCGTGCAACGATCATATCACCAGGGGCTGTTGCAACAGAGTTAACGAACACAATTACAGATGAAGATGTTCAAGAGAAGTTGAACAATCGCGGACCAAATGGTCTTGATCCACTAGATCCAGAGGCGATTGCTGATGCCGTTTATTATGCTGTTGGTCAACCTGACAGTGTATCGATCAATGAAGTACTAGTGCGTCCAACATCCCAAGGATAATGAAAAAGAGGCTGGGACATAA
>NZ_JBITPM010000044.1:0-171857 GCF_050467905.1 Pseudalkalibacillus sp. NRS-1564
CAGTTTTCAAAGATCGATTTAATTCTATTAATCTCGGTGTTATTCTCCCGAGTGATAACTTCTATCTTACCAGCAACATTCATATAAGTCAATGTCTTTTTTTAAAACATTTTTGTATGTAATTTGTATGTAAGATGTTGTTTGTTTTTCGAAGTGACAAGAAACATCTTACCATGTGATAACAATGGCGTCAACCATTTATGGGAATTAATTTTCATCCCCCCTTCCTCATCAATGGAAGGGGGCAGTTTTATCCTGTAAGTACTTCTTCTTCAGGGTATCTTATTTTAGAAGTCTTCTTAGAAGCAAAGATGAAGGCAAGCGTCAGGGGACCAAGTTTACCAACCATCATGATGACAATAATTGTTACTTTTCCTATTCCATCTAGGCTGCCTGTTAATCCCATTGAAAGTCCTACTGTTCCAAATGCGGATACAACTTCAAATAAATTAACTAAAAAAGGAGATTCCTGCGTTAGTTCAAGAATAAAAACTCCGAGTATAACAACCCCTGTTGAAATCACAGTTATTGCAAGAGCTTTAATAATGATAGAGAAAGCGAGCGTTTTATGAAAAATGGTTACTTCGTTTTTACCTTTTAAAAAGGTATTAACTGAAAGGAGCATAGCGATGAAGGTAGTAAGCTTAATTCCACCTCCAGTAGAAGCACTTCCAGCCCCTATGAACATAAGACATATAATAAAAAAGAGAGAAGCTTCTTCCATACTACCGATATCTACCGTATTAAAACCTGCTGTTCGAGGAGTTACAGCCTGAAATAATGCAGCCCATCCTTTTCCTGGACCATTTAGTTGCCCAATTGTAGAAGTGTTATTCCACTCGAGCGTGATAATCACGATAAAAGCAAGTGCATTTATGATGATACTCCCTATTACCATCAATTTCGTATGAAGGGCCCATTCACGAAAATGCTTCTTATTCTTAAGATCGATTAAAACCGTGAAGCCAATTCCACCTAAGATAAACAAGAGAGTAATAACAATATTGATAACGGGATCTCCAACATATGAAGAAAGACTGTCTGACCAAATCGAGAAGCCAGCATTATTATAAGCTGAAATAGAATGGAAAATTGCTGCGTAAATTCCGCTTCCTACTCCGTATTCAGGTATCCACCTCGCCGAAAGAATAATGGCTCCAATCATTTCTATTATGATCGAAAATAAAAGTAGACTTCGAACGAGCTTAACAATGCCTCCCATTCCTTTTTGATTTAATGCCTGAGTAATTAAGAGCCTTTGAGAAACCCCGATTTTTTTCCCTATTAACAGAAAGATCACAACTGCAAATGACATAATGCCAAGCCCACCAATTTGAATGAGTAACATGATAACAAGCTGACCAAAAATAGTATACACACTGCCCGTATCCACTACTACTAGACCAGTAACAGTGATAGCAGATATTGCCGTAAACCAGGCATCTAGCCAGCTAATTGACGTTGTGGTTGCCTGTGGTAGCTTTAGAAGAAACGTTCCGATCGTACTAACAAATAGAAATAGAAGCAACAAAGCTCTAGGCGGATGAAGTAAAACCTTTTTGTATTTCAAGACATACCCCTCTTTCTTCTTTAAGAACAGCCACGCAAACCCCTCGAAATATACTTTCCACATCAAAAGCGTTAAAACGATTCATTTATATAGAAGTAAACAAAAAGAAAAAACACAGGAAATCTGTGTTTGACACGAAGATATAACCCATTAAAGTTCTTTTTATACCAAAGCCTGATGTTATTTTTATCCCTATGCTTTCGACACAATAAAGGATTTCTCAATAGGATTGAAATAATAATACATCCAGACTACCCACAAGTAAAGAAAATCATTTAGCGTCGATCTGCTCAAAGTAAAGATGTTGGTGAAGCTTACAACCATCATTAAAGAGAGACTGACAGTATGGACAAATTGAGTTTGAAGAAATGTACTGTTGTATCGTTAGTTCTGACTTGCAATTCCCACAAAGTACAGCTTTTTCATCAAATTCGTGTTTGGGCCACTTTATAACAGAATGATCCGTTGTTTCTTCATGACAATAGATACATGGATAATATGTACCACAACATTTGAATTTAATCGCAATAATGTCCCGTTTACTATAGTAATGTTGGCATCTAGTTTCATCATCTACAACTTTTCCTTTTATAACAACCTCTTCAGAACCCATTTTATATCCCTCTCTAATTCCATCTTCTATTACGTATCATTCTATCATTATCTTCCATTGTCTAGAAAAATGATTAATTAACTGATAGATCATTTTTAATCACATGGTCGGTCATGCAAATTTTGCAAAAAGAAAAACCTTTTTTGTCTCTGACATTCGCAGTCATTTGTATAAGTTCATCAAGATTACTTGAACAAATCTTTTCAACTTTCGTTCGCACACCCGCGTCTTTTTGTCGCCATAACGTTCGACATGTGGCGATATGAATTTTATTATAATCAGGATCGCTCCCTTTAAAATGATTAAATACATATCCTTCCGGATTAGCACGATACCAGTTTAAATAACGTTCTTCATTTTCTTTGAAAATACCGATCATAGTCTAGCCTCCCACTTATTTATCACTAGACCATTTTCTTCGTGACACTCGCTCCCCCTCTTTACAATTTATTACAGATACCAGTCATTTTTTAACTAAATGTAATTTATTTTCTGAAGAAGGCTTTTTACTAATCGGGTAACAAATAAAGATCGTAATATTCGACATACCAAGAGTGAGATTAGTATCAATTTTTCATCTAACCTTCTTAATAATAGTTTGATTCGTACTTATAGAAATTTAAAAGGCTCCGCTTTTATGCGGAACCTTTCGCTTTAGTTATGGAATATGGGCTTACTTTGGTGTGTTTTAATATTCTTCTTTAAATAAGGAACAATCCAACGATCAAGCCCGAACTTAGCTGCATTGTAACCAGCAATGAGCAATAATATTCCAAGGATGACCATCATTGGATTTGTACTGGTTGTGCCACTAAACAGGAAGGCAAAATTCATGATTACTCCCATAAGAGCGGCAAGTGTTGTAAATGTTCCAAGTAGTAATCCGAGACCAACAAAGAATTCGCCCCAAGGAATTAAAACATTAAAGAAATCGACATTTGGAATTGCTGCGCCTTCTAAGAATGTAGCCCACCACCCTTGAACTGCAGGATGCTCACCACTAGCGTTGGCTACTGCCCCCTGTAAGAAGCCATTTGCATCAAAACCATTAGTGATTTTTGTCCAACCAGATGTCACCCATTGATAACCAAGATATATCCGAATAAAAAAGAGTATACCAGCTGCTGCTTTATTTTCTCTTAGAAAATGAACAAACATCTCTCTCACTCCCCACTATTTATTCTTAACACACCTTTATTGTAAGGGAGCTTCTAAAAACATTATGTGAATTACATCTCTATTAATCTAACTGTTTTATATAGTTACGATTCGGGTATGAAATAACTGGATAATTCAAATAGGACAGAATCTCTTCTATCCTATGCATAACTTTCGTCTCTTTTGGATTTTCTCTTATCGATTACACGATAGAAAAGTAATGCAAGACAACCAATTAAGGTCACGTACCCCATCACACTGTACAAAGTAGCACCAGAAGTTTCTTCAAAAATCATTCCTCCAAGCAATGAACCTAGTATGCCAGACAAACCAAAAAACACCGAAATAAATAACAAATGGCCTGTCGCCTGTAAATGCTCTGGAACTAATTTGGTCACGTATTGAAAGGCCGCAACGTAAAATACACCAAACGTTACGCCGTGAAAAACTTGAAGAAGTATCGCTGCTTGAGGTCCTCCAACGTAAGCTAACCCTATCCATCTGACAGCATAGATCATACCTGCTATTAAGATAAAGACCACTTCATTAAAACGCCTAAACCAAAAATGACTTGTCGCAAATATGAGAGCTTCACTAGCAACTGCAACGAACCAGGCTAGTCCTATTTGAGATTCATTTCCACCAAGATCCGTGATATAAATCCCTATGAAACTGTCATTTGCTCGATGCGGAATGGTTAAAAACATGATCGTAATCAAAAAGAGTAGGAAGCGAGGATTCTTTCCAATCCGTATGGCATCCCATACAGTAACAGGTTTATTATGTGTTTCGACATCTGATACTCTCATAGCTGTAAAAAAAGCAAGCAAAATCATGAGCATAAAAGGAACCAAAATAAAAGCTATACCAAAAAAAGCAAAAAACTGACCAACTACTAAAGTTGAAACTGCAAAACCAATTGAGCCCCAGGTTCGAATACTTCCAAAGTTTCTATTCACGCTAGCTGCTGTTTTAACAGCTAGACTATCACCAAGAGCCCCTGTTGGGGACATAAAAACATAGAACGCCGCAGCGGAGATGAGAATAAACACATAGTTATGGTTCGTTAGAAGAAAAATGCTAATGATGGCAACGCCAACTAACGTTACGAGTAGAACCTTTTTAATTGTTCCGAATTTATCGCTTATGTAACCCCAAAACGGTTGAGCCATTATGGCTGCAAGTGGTCCGATCGCTAGGATAGATCCAATTTTACTCTCAGACATACCACTTTGTTGAAAATATACTGGCATATAGCTAATGATGATTGTATTTGCTCCATGAAAAAAGAACAAGAACAGACTAAGGAAAAAGACAGAGTCTCTTTTGGTCATCTTTTAAGCCGTCCTCCCTTGCTAAATGTGATGCGCTCAAAATACTTCTTCTAACTCTATAGTAAGTACAATTGAATTGCAATGCGCTTTCATTGGGATTGGTTCCATTATTATTACTATATTCTCCTACCTTATCAACCACTTCGAACGCCAAAAATTTCCAATCTATTACAAATATCGATCATAATTTGAAGGGGATACGCATATCTTGTAGAAATATCCAATTAGTACTAAGTTAAAATGCTGATTATGGGGGATTTCTATGAAAAATGGAAGCGAGCTACAAGAGGCGAATTTAGATATTATTTTTCACCATATTTCAGATCTTATTTTCCAAATTCGTGTGATCGATGTTCACCATTATGAAATCGAAGCTGTAAATGAAGCTTATCTAGCAAGTTATGAGACTTCCAAAGAAGCCATATCTGGGCGGAGAATCGAAGACTTTCTAGGGGTTGACCAAGGAATACAAGCGATTAAAAGATTCCAAGAAGCCATGATTCGTAAGAAAACCATTCAATTTGAAGAAGGTTATTCTTTCCCAAAACAGGGCTACAAGCTATTTGATATTACACTAGTGCCACTTGTAGAAGAGGGGAATGTTTCGAGGATCATTGGAATTGCGAAAGATATTACCGAGAAAAGAATGAATGAAGAGCACCTTGCTCAATCCGAAAAGCTATCGATTGTTGGACAACTTGCAGCTGGGATCGCACACGAGCTTCGAAACCCACTCACTTCTTTAAAGGGTTTCTTAAAATTAATACAGTTCAAAAACTCTGATCAAGACATTGATCGCTATGCCCAGGTGATGGATTCAGAATTTCATCGGATCGAACAGATTATCGATGAATTTCTTATTCTTGCAAAACCAACAAAAATTAATTTTAACTATAATCGAATCGATCTCATATTAGATGAAGTCATCGAATTGCTAAGTGGCCAGGCTAATATGAAAGCAATCATTCTAACAAAAGAGTACCACTCTTCTCTCCCAGAGATTTATTGTGAAAGTAATCAATTAAAACAAGTTTTTATTAATTTGATAAAAAATGCGATGGATGCTATCGGTGAAGAGGGAGAAATTACAATCTCAGCCCGAGAATGTAACGATAAATTACAAATTAGAATCATTGATAATGGTAGCGGAATCCCAGATGAAGAGCTTGAGAAACTCGGCTCTCCGTTTTTCACTACCAAAAAGAACGGGACTGGACTTGGGCTTACGATATGCAAACGTATAGTAAAAAAACATAAAGGGAACTTAACTATCGAAAGTAATAAGGGGAAGGGCACGATCATTACGCTCACTTTTCCAAAGGGGGTTGGCAATTAACCCCCTTGTTATTCAGGGCCTTGCGTATGGCCCTTTTGCTTTGTTTGCTCCTTTAACCATCTCTCTACCATATATAAAGCTTCTTTAGGTTTTTGCCAATGTAGAACATGACCTGTCTGTGGAATAGCGTCAATTCTACATTCACCTTTCACTTCATTCCGCATCACGTTTGCTGCATGCTTTCTATTAGTTTCATCTGCTACAGGAAGTGTTGCCCTTAGGAGATAGATAGGAACATTTACCATATGAAAAATTTCTTTGCATGGTTCTTGATAGAGGGACTTCATAATCGCTCTTACTGTACTACCACTAGCCCTTAAGGCTACGCCATTTTTCCTTTCCTCCATATCCCTATGTACCATTTGCTCCAAATACTTGCTCCACCTTCCGATTTCCATTTTCTTCTTTTGTTCATATTCTTCCAATTTTCTGTAATGATTTTCTACCACCCATTGAGACATTTGTTCAAGAAGTTCTTCAAGCGTTAGTGACGGATCATCAGAAGAATGAAGATAACCGCCATCAATCATCACGATACCTTTTACCATTTTAGAGAATTGACTACTATAATGAAGTGCCAGGGCAGCTCCCCACGAATGCCCAATGAGCCAGACTGGTACGTCACTTAATGATGTACAAACCTTATGAAGCCACTCTGTTAGAAGTTCAAAAGAATAACTCTTATCTTCATTAAATGGAGGCGTCTCACCATGGCCTGGTAGATCAATCGAGATTAAATGAAAGTAATCCTTAAGACCTTCTGCCATCTCACTAAAACCAAGTGCATTGTTCGTTAAACCGTGAAGAAGAATGACAGTTGGCTGACTCCTATCTCCCCATTCAAAACCATGAACATAACTGCCATCTATTTCTATTATGATTTTTTTCATTTCACTTTTCCTTTAAACTATGACTTACTTCATATATTCGACTAGCAGGATTCATTCCCTCTCTCTCGAAATGAGTCTGATAGGAAAATCAAATTGAGATGGAGGTAATCAATGGAAATCAGAAAAGCGGTCGTAGATGATGCTTTAGCGATAGCAAATGTTCATGTAAACAGCTGGAGAACGACTTACCGTGCGCTTATCTCAGAAGACTATTTGAATTCATTAGACGTTCAAATACGCGAGGCTCGTTGGCGGAAAGGAATTGAAAATGGAAGTATTATCCTTGTGGCAGTCGAAGAAGGGGAAATAATAGGATTTGCGAATGGCGGAAAAAACAGATCAGCTGCTTACAAATTCGATGGAGAACTTTATGCGATATACCTTCTTGAAGAAGCACAGGGAAAGGGAGTTGGCAAACAACTTCTGTGCTCGGTAGCTAAACATCTTAGAAGCGAATCTTATCAGTCTATGCTTGTTTGGGTACTGAATGGAAACCCAGCTTCTCAATTCTACGAAAGTTTTCATCCACTTCAAATTGCCGTGGAAGAAACAGAAATTGCAGGTAAGACATTTAAAGAAACCGGCTTTGGTTGGAACGACCTGAATGAATTAATTGGATTTTGTAGCTAAAGGGATTGAAGCAAAATCAAAAATGATGGCCGTGACTGCTCACGGCCCTTTTTTCACTTCACACTTTCTTTTTCTTCATATGGATGGGCTACCCATCCTGATGGATCGATGAAAAGGCGTACGGCTACAACTTGCCGATCATCCATTAATGTAAAGAAGTGTGGTGTATCAACCGGTACAGAAATCACGTCACCCGGATCGAGCTCAACATCAAAATACCCCACGCTACCTTTAATGATAAAAATCCCATGTCCCGCCGTTATCGCTCTTACTTCGTCCTCAGTATGCACATGAACCTGTTCAAATTTTTTCAGAATCTTATCAAGATCAGGCGTTTGTTCAGAAAGTGCCACCACATCCCAGTTTCCATATCCATTTCGCTGAGCTAGAGAACGAATGTCATCATCAAATACACTCAGAATTTCATTTTTCTGTTCCTCTGTAACATGACAATTCCCCTTAAGAGACGTCGGTAGCTTCTCAACATCCCAGTGTTCATATAACACTCCTTCATTCTGAAGAAATGCCCCTACTCGATCTTGACCTTCAATAACTTCATTTGTATTTCGTATTTTAATTACTGCCATTAATGCTTCCTCCTCTTTTTGTTAAGCTAATGAAACTTTGTTGATTACTGATTAACTTACAATTGCTTGAAAGCTTCGTAATTTAAGATGATATTCAAAAAGGAATTCAAATGCTTCCAGATATTTTTTTGCTTCAAAACCATTACGCCCCCATACTGTAATCCCATGATTTCGCATCAAAATGGCTTTCGTGTCATTCTTAAGCACGTGCACCACATCATGAGCTAGTAGAGAAAGATCAGCTGAATTCTCGATAATCGGTACTGTCACTTTGTCATTCTGTCCCCATAAACCAAAAGCTTTAACTAACTCCAGTCCTTGAAACGTAACTTCTCCTTCTCCCGCAAAAAGTTCAGATATAACATTATTTTCAACTGTATGCACGTGTAAGCAACAGCCTGCATCTGTCTTTGAATAGATCGCCTGATGAATCATGGTCTCTGCTGATGGTTTCAATAGAGTCTCTTCAATTGGCTGCCCTTGTCTATCCACTAGAATGAAATCTTCTTTTGTTCGTTTTCTTTTATCCTTTCCACTAGCCGTTACTAAAAATTGAAGCGGCGAATCACTTACCTTAATTGAAAGATTTCCACTTGTTCCACGGAACCAATCTCTTGCTGCTAATTCATCTTTAATATCAGCAAGTTCGTTCCATCGATTCTCCACTTGGCACATGATTCTTCCCCCCTTTCTTCAGTTAACTTTTCGACGATATCATCAAACGTTTCAAATAAAACGGCTGGAATGCCAAGTTCTTGACACTTCTCCGCTAAAAAATCTCTAGCAAACACAAAATCTGCTTGCTTTGAAGCTTCTAAATCGGTAATAGAATCTCCAATCACAATTTTTCGGTTAGCCTTTTTATCAAAACGATTTAATATACCTGGCTTGCGACAACCGCAATCTTTCGTACAATCGTCTCCACAGGCATACGGCCAAGTTATTGAGATGGTATCAGTAGTAAAATCACTGCCATTACAGAAGATATTTTCTTCTGGAATACCGTATGGCTTAAGAAGAGGGTAAATAAAGAAATCGATCCCTCCACTGACGATATAGAGCTCGATCCCTTCTTGCCTCGTGTAGTCTACGAATTCGCTAAAACCCTGTCTGATTTCAGTTGTAGCTACTAAATAATCGAGTAATTCCTGTTTCAATTTGGAAGGGATTAAGTGAAACATCCTTCCGACCCCTTCACGAATGGAAATATTTTGAGCGAGCACATCATCTTTTATTTGCTCCCACTCTTTCGGAGCAAACCGTTTCATCAAAGAAACGATATTATCAATTTTCGTAATGGTGCCATCAAAATCGCAAAAAATAATCGGCTGCTTCATCGCACTACCTCCCCGCTCCCCCACTTTGTAAGAGCCTGATGAAGTTCCTCACTATTTTGAGAGGCCTGTTCAAGAGGTTGCTCTGTTAAAACAGCTTGAATGGCATCTCGGAAAGCTTTTCCGCCTGCAGCTGCTCCATCGGGATGCCCGTGCACGCCACCTCCCGCATTAATCACACTGTCTATACCGAAATCTTTTATAAGAAGCGGTACTAGTCCAGGATGAATGCCCGCTGAAGGAACAGGGAATGTTCTTTTCAGCTTATTATTTCTCGTTAAGGCTTCTGCTGTTGCGAGCGCCTCTCTTCGATCAAGCGCTACACTCCCATAAGGCGAAGGGAAAAGGGAAAAGTCTGCCCCAGCAGTTCGAAGCAACTTTCCAAGTAATAGGGAGTAACTTACCCCATGTGTGCTTGAGGCAGCCATTGCACCAGAGAATGCAGGGTGTGCCATGATTGGAACCGGAATATCCGAGTCCTCTGAAAGTGATTGCAATGCATCTAGTCCATATGTAAAAACATTAAACAGAAGCGCATCTGCTCCTAATTCCACAGCAAGCTTTGCTCGATCACTGAGGTTTGCCGTTCTTCCTGTTAAATTCACTGCGTAACGCGTTCGCTTTCCTGTCAATTCAGCCGTTTCATCCAGCATTTTTCGTAAGGCGGGTACTCGCTTTTCAAGAGGGGTTAACTCATTTTCAAAAAGAATTTCATCGTCCTTCACAAAATCGACTCGACCAAGCGCCTGCTGTTTCATTTGTTCCTGCAATTCGCCTAACGATTTTCCAATAACTCCTTTGAAAATACTCATAACGAGCGGTCGATCGTATACTTCTGTAAGATTCCGAATACCATCTATTCCATATGCTGGACCTGGGAATTGATTAAGTAACCCTGCAGAGAACTCTAAATCAATCAGCTTAATTTCACCATCAAGTGAAAGCTTACCGATGACTGTTGTTAAAATCGCAGGTAGATCCGCACTGAAATTGATGGTGGGGTAAGCAATCGCGATGATGCCCTTTTCCCCTTTTTCCTCTACGTGAACGACTTCACCCTTATGCTTCTTTAACTGCTTTTTTTCTAATAACGGTAGATTGGTCCAAGTCCCAATCGTTAATCCAAGGGCGATCGCTTCAGCGCGCTTAGATAATTGTTGGTCATTCTTAACAAGGTAAGTTGCCACAAGATGACTCATCATGCTCATTCCTTTCCATCGCGCTAGTCCTCAATCTTTGATCATACAAAAAAGACCCCTTCACGAGGAAGAGGTCGTTATCACCATGCTCTTCCTCTTATCTTCCAGCTTTTGCTGCGAGAATTAGCACCGTGTCTTCAAGTAACCTTGAAAATCGGTTGCCGGGCTTCAAAGGGCTCGTCCCTCCACCTCTCTGGATAAGAGTATGCAACTATTCGTTTAAGTAATTGATTCGAATTATGCCAGACGTAGGAAATCCTGTCAATCTATTTTTTTACTTTTCTGAATCAAAAGAGATTAAGAGAATTAATTCGTTCAACTGCCTCACTGAGTTTCTCTTCGGAAGTTAATAAGCCTACTCTCACATAGCCTTCCCCATACTCTCCAAAGCCGTTCCCAGGCGCAACTACAATTTGAACATTCTCAAGCAAGTAGTCCGCAAATCCCTCTGAAGTAAATGATTCAGGTACTTTTAACCAGGCAAAAAATGACCCCGCAGGAGAGGTTACATCCCAGCCAATATCGTGAAGCCCCTGTATCAATACATTCCGTCTAGATTCGTACGTTTGGCGAAGGTTCTCAACACATTCCTGTGAACCTAGTAAAGCTTCTGCAGCTGCTTCTTGCACTGCACTAAACAAACTAACGTAGAAATGATCCTGAAGCAGGTTGATGCTTTCCACTACAGATGGGTTTCCGACAGCAAACCCAACACGCCATCCTGCCATATTATACGTTTTGGAAAGAGTATAAATCTCAATTCCCACATCTTTAGCACCTTCTGTTTCCAAAAAGCTTTTAGGACGTTCTCCATCGAATCCGATCGCTCCATAAGCAAAATCATGAACGACACAGATGTCATTGGCATCCGCAAACCTAACCGTTTCATCAAAAAAGCTTTTCGTTGCTACAGCAGCGGTAGGATTGTTTGGATAATTTAAAAACATGAGCTTTGCTTTTGCAAGAGCACTCTCTGGGATCGCGCTATAATCAGGCAGAAAATCATTTTGTTCAAGTAACGGCATCATTTGCATATCCGCTTCAGCCATCGCAACACCAGACCAATAATCAGGATAGCCAGGATCTGGCACGAGCGCCACGTCACTTTTATTTAACAAACATTGACTGACTTCTACAAGGCCAGCTTTTCCACCAAAAAGGACGGCTACCTCTTTCTCCGGATCAAGCTCAACACCAAACTCTCGCTTATAGAAGTCAGCCGCGGCTTGTTTCAGAAAAGGTTGTCCCTTAAATGGCGGATACTTGTGGTATGCAGGGTTTTCAGCTGCCTGCTGCAAAGACTCGATAATATGCGCAGGCGTCGGCTGGTCAGGATTTCCTTGGCCAAGGTTAATAATGTCATATCCCGCCTCTACATAACGGTTCACTTTTCCAGCAAGCTTCGCAAAAAATTGTTCTGGTAAACGTTTAAGTGCATCTGAAGTTTGAAATTGTTTCAAATGGAATCACATCCTGTTAAAATTTTCGAGAAATTCTAATAAGTTATGTTATCTTGGATACACAACCATGTAAAGGTCAATTTCTAAACATGTAAGGAGGACAAATCAATGAAAAACCTTGCCCTGTTGCAATTTGATATTGCTTTTGGCAATCCAGAAAAGAATTTCTCTAAAGTTGAAGAGCTTGTTTCTAAGGCGGTGAGTGACAAACCAGATATCATCGTTTTACCAGAATTGTGGTCCACAGGTTATGATTTATCTCGTCTTGATGAAATTGGAGATACTGATGCAGAAAAGTCGATTGCTTTTCTATCTCGCCTCGCAAAAAAACGACGTAAATATTGTCGGGGGCTCCATCGCTAAGCATCATAACGGCGAAGTAACGAACACCATGCTTGTGTTCAATCGAGATGGGCAGCTCGTTCATGAGTATAGCAAAGCGCACCTGTTTCGTTTGATGAATGAAGAGAAATTCCTCGTTTCTGGAAATGAAAAAAGTCATTTCACACTTGAAGAACTCCCATGTGCCGGGTTCATTTGTTATGATATTCGCTTTCCTGAGTGGCTTCGCCTTCATGCAGTTGAAGGTGCCCAAGTATTGTTCGTACCAGCAGAATGGCCAAAGCAACGCACCGATCATTGGCGAGCATTACTTATCAGTCGCGCGATTGAAAATCAGTGCTACGTGATTGCTTGTAATCGTGTCGGGGCAGATCCTGATAATACGTTTGGAGGACACTCATTGATCATTGATCCGTGGGGAACAATTATCGCAGAAGCAGGAGAAGAAGAAGTTATTTTAACAGGTTCTATTGACGAAGAGGAAATGTCATCAATCCGGAGTCGCATTCCTATCTTTGAAGATCGACGTCCAGATATTTATAAATAATATTCAAAATATTATTGACAAACATGTTCCTTTCTCTGTAACATACATTTCAAGCGAAAAAATTGTAAAATAATTTCATAAACTTTCTCTTATCAAGAGCAGGCTGAGGGATTTGGCCCTATGACGCCCAGCAACCGACCTATTTTTAAGTCCAGATGAATCCATGACTTAAATGGCACGGTGCTACTTCCAACAGGATGATATTCATTCTGGAAGATAAGAGGTGTGAAGTATCTCTGTCTTCAAGCCTCTTTCTTCGGAAAGAGGCTTTTTTTATGCCGAAATTCCGATCTTCATGCAATACAACAACCATAAATAGTTGAAAGGGGAATTTTACATGGGTATTCAGATCACTTCAGGGTACACACCGTTTACAAGCGAAACAGTTGTGCAATTTTTAGAGCATCACGAGCTTTTGGATCGCACCGCTCCCGTTCATGTAAAGGAAATTGGCGATGGCAATTTAAATTATGTCTTTCATGTTCAACACAAGAAAACAGGACAATCCTGGATCGTCAAACAAGCCTTGCCTTATGCCAAAGTAGTTGGCGAATCCTGGCCGCTTACACTTGATCGGTCCAGAATTGAAAGCGAGGCGCTCAAGCAAGCTCACTCGCTCGTTCCTGACTTTTCTCCAATCGTTTATTTGCATGACGCTGAAAAAGCCGCAACGGTTATGGAAGATTTATCAACGCACACTATTTTACGCAAAGGACTTATTGAAGGACGTATATATCCTGAACTTGCAAGAAACGTCGGTACCTACCTCGCTCATACGCTCTTTTTCACTTCTGACTACGGTCTTGGTTCGGCAAATAAGAAAGAGCTTGCCAAACGGTTTAGTAATCCAGACTTATGTGGCATAACAGAAACCCTCGTATTTTCAGATCCTTTCTACAATGCCGAAAGCAATGCCTTTACAGAAGAGCTTCGAGCAGATGTTGAATCGCTGTGGGAAGATGACGATTTCCTCACTGAAGTGGCCTCCCTCAAACACTCTTTTTTAACAAAAGGAGAAGCTTTGATACATGGGGACTTACATACAGGTAGCCTGTTTGTTACGGAAAGCTCAACCAAAATAATCGATCCAGAATTTGCTTTCTATGGGCCAGCTGGTTTTGATGTCGGTGCTTTTATCGCCAATATTGCGCTTAGTATCCTGTCGCAGGAGGCCCATAGATCAGAAGAAGAGAAAGAAGGATACCTCGCTTATTTATTTGGCGTCACTACCGAGGTTTGGAACGTATTTGAATCTACTTTCCGATCATTATGGGACGACCATCTCTCAGAAGATAATCGTTATTCGAGAGGATACCTAGACGCTCTTCTACAATCTATTTTTGTCGATAGCATTGGATTTTCCGGCTGTAAAATCATCCGAAGAACGATTGGACTTGCTCATGTAGAAGAGATCGAGACGATCAGTGATCCAAGAGTAAAACTCGCTGTGGAAAAAAAGGCGCTTACCCTTGGAAAAAAACTTATTTTAGACCGAAAAAGCATCACTTCGATTGAACAATACATTAAAGCAATCAAGGAGGTCATTTAAATGACTGTTATCTCATCACTCCAGTGGAAAGGTGATCATCTCTTACTCCTCGATCAACGGCATCTTCCACAACAAGAGATCTACCTTAAGCAAACGGCAATCGAGGATGTCTGGAATAGCATTTCTGCCCTTGTGGTCCGCGGAGCACCAGCCATTGGAATCGCCGCAGCGTATGGTCTTGTTCTTTGGAGTCAGCATGTTCAAACAAACGAAGCAATAGCGTTCAAAACAGCGCTAGTCAACCAAGGAAAATATCTTGCCTCCTCTCGTCCCACTGCAGTTAATCTCTCTTGGGCGATCGATCGCATCATCCGAGCTAGCTTTTCCTTACCAACAGTTCAAAAAATGAAAGAAGCTATTCTGCACGAAGCACTTACTATCCATAAAGAGGATGAACTTGTCTGTCAGCGTATCGGAGAACATGGTCTGAAGCTATTAAATAATGGGGATACCATCCTCACACACTGCAATGCAGGTGGGATCGCAACAGCAAAATACGGGACTGCTCTTGCGCCTCTCCATCTGGCAAAGGAAAACGGTCTCTCCATCTCTGCAATTGCAACAGAAACCAGACCAGTTCTACAGGGTGCTCGATTAACCGCATGGGAGCTTGAGCGTGCAGGTATTGACGTTACGCTTATTACAGACAGTATGGTAGCTCACGTATTAAAAACAAAGAAAATCGCTGCAGTAATTGTTGGTGCTGATCGGATTGCTGCAAATGGTGATACAGCTAATAAGATTGGTACGCTCGGCCTCGCCCATATCGCAAAAGCATACAACGTTCCTTTTTATGTTGCTGCCCCCATCTCAACAATTGACTACTCGATCCCTGACGGAGAAGCGATTCCGATTGAGGAGCGAGACCCGAAAGAAGTCACGCACTATAAAGGTGAACGTGTTGCAGCTGAAAACATTGGTGTATTTAATCCTGCTTTTGATGTGACGCCAAATGAATTACTTAACGGAATCATTACGGAGCACGGTATCGTTCGAACACCGTACGCTGAAAACCTTGCTCATCTTGCTTTCCCACACGCTAAAAACACGGAGGTACATTCATGAAACGCTTAGGACTTATTTTATCCATTCTTCTTCTCGTCGTGCTTGCAGCTTGTACGAGTGAGCAAGATGCCGTAAGTGCACCAGAAGCAAGCAATACGGAATCAAGTGAGGCAACTGCGAACACAGGTAAAGAAACGTCTAAAGTTTCTTCAGACATTCCAAAAGAAGTTCAAAAACCTATCAAATTAGCAGCGATTATGCAAGCATCCCTCGGTACATTTTCTTCCCAGTACGTAAAAGGAGTTGAAGATCAGGTTGAAAAATTTGGCGGAAGCGTTCAAGTTTATAATGCTGATAATGACCTTTCCAAAATGGCTACACACCTTGATACAGCCATCAACCAAAAAGTCGATGCGATCTTAATTGATCATGGCCGAGCAGATGCACTCGAAGCTGGAGTGAAAAAAGCTGTTGATAAAGGCATACCTGTCGTTGTGTTTGATAGCGATATTAACGTGCCAGGTGTAACGGTTATTGATCAAGATGATTATAGTCTTGCATGGAATACATTAAAAACGCTTGCTCAAGATTTAAATGGCGAAGGAAATATTGTCTATGTATGGGTGGGAGGATTCGCGCCCATGGAGCGACGAAATGCAATTTATGAGGCCTTCCAGGAACGCTATCCAGAAATCAATGAAATCGCTAAGTTCGGGACCGCGAGTGCTAATACAGCACTTGACACCCAAACCCAAATGGAAACTATTCTAAAGCAATATCCAAACAAAGGTGATATTGATGCTGTATTTGCCCCATGGGATGAATTTGCGAAAGGCGCTACTCGTGCCATTGAGCAAGCTGGTCGAGAAGAAATCAAAGTTTACGGCATCGACATGAGTGACGAAGATCTCCAAATGATGCAAAAGGATAATAGCCCATGGCTTTCATCTGCCGCTACTGATCCGGCGGAAGTAGGACGTGTTCAAGTACGTTTTGCTTATCAGAAAATTGCTGGAGAAGAAACGCCAGAGATTTTCTCACTTGATCCGCATCTAGTAAAACAATCTGATTTACCAGAAGAAACCATTTCAATGAGTGAATTAGGCAATTACGTCGATGACTGGGGCTCTTCTGACGCAGCTATTTCTCCGTGGATGGAGAAATTAACGCAACAGGATGATAGCAAATGAGTGAGTTATCCATTCAAAACATTTCTAAATCATTCGGAAATATCCCTGTATTAAAAAACGTCTCCCTAACGATTCGTTCAGGCGAAGTGCACGCCCTGCTCGGTAAGAATGGAGCTGGTAAAAGCACGCTTATGAAAATGGTTTGTGGAGACTATGAACGAGACAGCGGTTCTATTTTACTTAACGGAGAACCTCTACCGATTCATACACCTTCCGATGCAAAAAAAAGCTGGCATCGGAATGGTTGTACAAGAAGTCGATACGGCTTTGTTTCCTACCCTATCCGTTTCTGAAAATATTTGGGCTGACTCAATGAATAAATCTCCTTTCAAACGCTATTCTTCTAACAAAGAACGGCAACGAACAAGAGATTTACTTAACTCTCTTGGTATTACTTTAACACCTGATAAACTGGCTTGCGAATGCTCGCTGTCAGAGAAACAAATGATCTTAATTGCTCGAGCAATGGCACAGGAGACGCAATATTTGATCCTGGATGAACCAACTGCTCCACTTAGTGTAGAGGAAACAAAGCTATTATTTCATCTTATTAACAAACTGAAGAAGAAAGGCGTGGGGATGATTTACATTTCTCACCGCATGCCAGAAATAGAAGAAATAAGCGACCGTTTTACGATTTTACGAGACGGCAAAGTTCATCTTTCCGCTGAAACAAAAACTGTTTCAGCGGATGAGATCATTTCCAGTATGGTTGGATCAACCCTTAGAAAAAAAGAACCCCGTCAAACAAAGAGCACGAGTCATGCTTTAATGCGGGCTGAGAATCTCTTTATACCCGAGACTGGAAAAACAGTGAATTTCTTATTGAATCATGGAGAAATCATTGGCGTTGCAGGACTTGTAGGTGCAGGAAAATCGGAAACAGCATTAACCCTCTTTGGAGCAACAAAGCATACAAGAGGATGTGTTCACATTAACAACCAAACATACCGCTTTCGCTCTCCAGCTGACGCGATTAAAGCCGGGATTTGTCTTGTACCAGAAGAGCGAAGAAAATCGGGTATTCTACTCGATTTCTCATTATCAGAAAACCTAACGCTCCCTTCTCTACGGCGTCATTCGCTCAGAGGATTCCTTAATCGAAAAAAAGAGGAAAATTATTCATCCAGGCAAATAACGCAGCTCGGCATTAAAGCAGCTTCACCTAAAGAACCGATCCATCATCTCAGTGGGGGAAATCAACAGAAAGCAGCTATCGGAAAATGGTTATACGATGATCAGAAAGTATTTCTCTTTGATGAACCAACAAAAGGCATTGATGTGAAAGCCAAAGCCGAAGTGATAGCTCTAATAAAAGAGCTTGCCGATCAAGGGAAAGGGGTTTTATATTTTTCCAGCGAAATCGAAGAGCTTCTTGATCTATCAGATAGAATCCTTGTCATGTACGATGGCGAAATTACCGCCACGCTCACAGGTGAAGAGATGACAGAGGAAGCCATTATGCAAGCAGCTACAGGAGGTAGGAAGATTGAAATCAGCAGCTGAACTCGTACAAACACAAAACCCAAGAGGGATCGCCTCACCATTCAAGGATAAAGTGATCAGCTTTTTCGTCAAATATGGTACGTTACTCGTCATCGTTGGACTTATTCTCATCTTCACTATTCTTAACGATCGCTTTCTTACTTACAGTAACTTTGCGGATATCCTTCGCTCCATTTCAATTGTGACACTCGTTGCACTCGGTGTTACCTTTACATTAATTGTTGGAGGTTTTGACTTATCTGTTGGCTCAACCGTTAGTCTCGCTACTGTTGCGAGCGCATCTGCATTAGTCTGGTATCGGCAAGAACTTCTCGTCGCTCTACTCATTCCTATTGTGATCGGGATAGTGATTGGCTTAATAAATGCCTTCATTACAATTAAAATCAGAATCCCTGATCTTCTTGCAACGCTAGCCGTTATGTATATCGTGAATGGGATTCAACTAACTTATACGAAAGGTTTTTCCATTTACAACAATATGCCTATGAGTGACGGGACAACCGCCCCAGGCAAATTCATTCCATCTTTTCTTTTTATTGGCCAGGGCGAAATTGCGGGTATTCCTTTTCCCGCGATTTTCATGATTGTTTGCGTCATTCTCGTTCACCTTTTTCTCACTTATACACGAGCGGGAAGATTACTCTACATGACAGGCAGTAATCGAGAAGCTGCAAGATTATCAGGTGTTGCGGTTCAACGATTTCGTATGCTCGCCTACGTACTTAGCGGACTGTTTGCCGGAATTGCTGGAATTGTTCTTGCTTCAAGAATTGGAACTGGTCAGGTTTCTGCCGGTGCACCTTTACTTATGGACGGCGTTGCCGCAGCATTGATTGGTTATTCTGTACTTGGTTCGGGAAAACCAAATGCATTCGGTACGTTCATTGGAGCTGTCTTAATTGGAATTCTCTTAAATGGGCTAACAATGTTGAATGTTCCTTATTATGCTCAAGATATTATTAAAGGCACGATTCTGATTGGTGCCCTAGCATTCACGTTTTATCAAAACAAACGAGAAATTAAAATGTAAAAAAAAGCGATGCCATGTGCATCGCCTTTTTTTAATAACTGCCAATCATGAGGCTTAGGTTTCAATTCATTGAAGGAAAACACCCCATTTAACTGATCTACCAATCCGCGGGAGGATTTCCTATAGGAGGACTCGTTTGACCAGAGAAATAATGCTCATGTTTTTCTTTTGATATCGTTTCACCGCTAAACGTATGATAATGACCACCACCAGGTAATGTAATCGGCGGACTAGATCGAACGCTATAACGGTGTTGGTGACCCTGATCCATTACCGTAATCCCTTCAATACGGTGAACATGTTGATCAAACGAAGTCCCATTTACAGGCAAACTAAAACCTATCATACTTAAATGGTGATGATTGTATCGCTTTTCGATGCTCCCACGAAAATAATGAGAGTGAGCTTCAGGTAAAGCAACTCCTTTAGACACACTATTCTCTCCCTTCCTTATAACAGGCATAACACACCTTTATCATAATCCATTCAAATTGATTCAAACTCTCCTTTAGCATGAACTTGATATATGAAATCAAAGGAAAAATGAATCCATGAGCGAATACATTACATAGATGGATTTCTAAATCCAAATCAGAAAGAGGTGACCTATGGCTTCTTCATTTCAAATTTATGGACACCGCGGTTCATCAGGTACGCACCCTGAGAATACACTCCTTTCATTCCAGGCTGCTCATAGAGCTGGTGCTCACGGAATCGAACTCGACGTTCAATTAACTAAAGATCTTGTCCCTGTTGTTATTCATGATGAACGAGTTGAGCGAACAACGAATGGCATCGGTTTTGTAAAAGACTTTCTTTACGAAGATCTTATCCGATTAGACGCTGGCCAAACATTCTCCAACCGCTTTCAGGGAACGTCGATCCCTTCATTAAAAGACGTGTTGGAATGGGTGTCTTCCACTTCTTTACTCTTAAACATTGAACTGAAGAATGGCGTTTTTCCGTATAATAGTCTAGAAGATCGCGTCCTGGATCTTCTTACTTACTATAAGCTTTGCGACCGAACCATTCTGTCATCCTTCAATCATTATAGTATTCAGAAACTCGCACAAAAAAACGATAAAATTGAAACAGCTGTTCTTTTAATGGAAAAAATCATTGATCCATGGGACTACCTTCAACGCGTTGGAGCTCAAAGTCTTCACATAGAATGGCAGGCAGTGGATGAACATTTAATGAAAAACACCCAGAAGCGCGGAATTCCTGTGCGAGTTTTCACAGTAAATGATCCTCTACAAGTATCCAACCTCCAAAAACTCGGTTGTTCAGCGATATTTACGGACTACCCTGCTTCTGCTATCCAAACGATATAGCCTGCCCACCCAAAAAGGGCTAATGCCTACGTCCACATTTCCACCTCCCAACATACGTTAGTAAAGAAGCGACACATATTGACGGGAGGAACAATCATGAGTGGTTACGGTCAAGGTTTTGCGTTAATCGTTGTTTTGTTTATTCTTTTAATAATCATTGGTGCATCTTACATTTCGTAACTAAATTAAAAAGAAGGCTTCCGCTCTTTATAAGCGGAAGCCTTCTTTGTTAATCCTTCATTAATCTTTTATATGGTGATGTTCGTTCAATTACAAGCTCGTATTCGGATTGGAAGATGTATTTCCAGGTGTACGCGTTTCGCTTCCTGGAATATTTGTTGGCTCATATTGATTTTCACTAGAATCAGATACTTCCTGACCTGCTTCTTTTACTTTACTTCCAATTTCATGCAGGTCTTCTCCAGCTTCTTTCGCTGTTGAAATCACTTCTGTTGAATCTTCTTTTACCTGATTCACCTGATCAACCACTTCATCATTTACTTTTTCATAAAGTGATTGTGCATCATTCATTGCTTCCTTTAGTACTGAAGATGCTGATTGAATACGATCCATCCAGTCGTCCTTCACTTCGCCAGGGTTTTCCTTCACACGCGTATAGAAACCTCTTGAAGAATCTTTTACGTTTCCTGCTGTTGAGCGTACTTTGTTTCGAGTTGTTGAATCAAGCATAGCTACAGCGCCACCTACAATCGCGCCTACCAAAATACCTTTAACAAGCTTTCCGTTCTTTTCTTCGTTTACTGTCGTTGTCGTTTGCATGACGATTCCTCCTATTGTCTTTCTTAGTTTACTTAGCTAGTTTTTTCTTTCCCTTTATGTTAAAAGCTAAACTAAAAAATTTGACATGAACTTCTTTCTTCGCATCAGAATGCTGCTCTGTTATAATAGACAACGTTGTATGACAGCAGTTCGTAACCTTCCTGCTTCATCAAAACTAAAGGAGGAATTAGAATGAATAGCATGGATAAAGCATGGCTACCTTCTTCCGGACCAATGCCTCGCCCGGAAAGCGTAGAACAAGCACGAGAAGTAATAAAAAACGAAGCATTTGATGCACCGAACGTTCAGGAAATCACGTTTAATGCACTCGAATTCACAGCAGTTTGTCCCAAAACAGGACAGCCTGATTTTGGACGAGTTGAAATTTCATATGTACCCGATGAAAAATGCATCGAGTCAAAATCACTGAAATTTTACCTCTGGTCTTACCGTGACGAAGGAAGCTTCTGCGAGACACTAGCTGCCCGCATCGCAGATGATGTTGTCTACGCAATCGACCCTTTGAAAGTTACAATTACAGTTTATCAATCAGCACGAGGCGGTATCGAGCTAAAAACAACAGCTGTTCGTGAGAAAGCAGCATCATAATATGACGAATCAATACATCGACCGTCAACTTGTCCTGTTTAACGTGTTATTTGCGACTTCCATTGTGATCGCAAACGTACTAGCAGGAAAAGTGGTGATGATCGGAAGTTTCGTGATTCCCGCGGCCGTTGTGATGTACGCCTTTTCGTTTCTATTCACAGATATCATTCACGAGAACTACGGGAAAGAAGAAGCAAAACGAACCGTTCAGTATGGATTTATTGCGCAAATTTTTGCTAGTATTATGATTTATCTTGGTATGCTTTTACCTGTAGCACCTTTTGCAACTGATACGCAGGCGGCATACGAAATTCTCCTAGGTCAGAATTATCGATTTGTTCTTGCCAGCCTTGCAGCCTATCTCGTTTCGCAACACGTAGACGTTTATATTTTCTCTGCGATTAAGAAACGTACAGCTGACCGTCATAAGTGGCTTCGGAATAACGTGAGTACACTGACATCTCAGCTACTTGATACAACCATTTTCATCACAATTGCGTTTATCGGAACTGTCCCTAACATATGGATCATGATTCTTTCACAATTTGTGATTAAAATGGCGCTTGCTCTTTTAGATACGCCTGTCTTCTATTTTCTCACAAAAATCAATGGTGCTAAAAAGCCCATTCATAACGAAAACCCTCTGGATGCATGATCCAGAGGGTTTATTGATATTTAAAGTCCATTCTGATTAGCTAGAGTCATTGAAACAGTCTGTTGTTTTCCGTCACGATAGAACGTTACATCCATTTTATCTCCAACTTTTTTATTGGAATACAAGTACTTACGAAGTGCGGCTGAATCCTTTACTTCCGTATCATCAAGCTTAACGACGACATCTCTTTCTTTCAACCCTGCGTCTGAAGCTGGAGAATTAGGAGCAATGCCCATTAGAACTACTCCACTCTCTACACCTTCAGGTAAATTAAGCGTACCAGTCCAATATTGCGTTGGAACTTCAGCTAACGAGGCAGGTGTAACTCCCATTACTGGACGCTTTACTTCACCTGTCATTTCAAGCTGCTCAATGATCGGTTGCGCATCGTCAATCGGAATCGCAAATCCGATGCCTTCGACTGTTTCTTCTGCAATTTTGGATGAGTTAATACCAATTAATTGACCTTTAATATTAATTAATGCACCACCACTGTTACCGGGATTAATCGATGCATCAGTTTGAATAACATCCGCCTCATAATCAGGCTGTCCATTCTGGTCAAGATCAACAGGAATCGTACGACTTGGGTTACTAATAATTCCCTGCGTCACAGATCCTTGAAGGAAGCCTAATGGATTCCCAACCGCAATAGCAGGTTCCCCTGTTTGTAGACTAGAAGAAGAACCAAGTTCGGCAACTGCTTCAACATCCTTCGCATCAATTTCTAACACAGCTAAGTCCATTAACGCATCCGTACCAAGTACCTTCGCCTCTGCTTTTTTCCCATTGCTTAACGTTACATCTACTGAAGACGCACCTTCAACTACGTGGTTATTCGTCACTACATAGGCTTTTCCGCCCTCATTCTTGTAAATAACACCAGACCCTGATGCAGCAGCCTGTCCCGATTGACCGGATGGATCTTCTAAAGAAAATCCACTCCCCTGGTTTTGATAGCTTGTAATACTTACGACAGCGTCCTGTGCTTTTTGAACAGCCGTTGTTATATCAGATGAGACATTGTATGCTACATTGGAAGTTTCAACATCCCCACTTGCAATAGTGGTTACCGCCGCTTGATTTGTTGAAGACTGTTCTACATTCGAGACGAGCGGCGCCGCAACAAGCATAACGGATGCTCCGACAATTGCGCCGAACGTACTCGGTAAAAACCAATTCATTCCTCTTTTTGTCTGTTTCGCTCTTGATTGATTATCGTCATAGTAACCCATTCCCCGGTCACCCTTTCTCCCTTTTGATTTGTATATAGTTCTATTGTAACGAGAGATGACGGTCGTTTCCTAAATATGTGATATTTTTGATATTGTTTGATATTTAACGTCATTTCATTTTTTTCTACAGGGTATGTCCGTTATCCCCCTGGTATGACGCCAAATTAACTACTGTGTTATCTAAGGAATGTGACAGTATGGGAAAGCTAATTGAAAAAGTTGTCCCGTGATTCACTTCACTATGTACGTCAATTTTACCATGGTGATCCTCTACAATTTTATAGCTGACCATTAAACCAAGCCCAGTCCCATTTTCTTTCGTTGTATAAAAAGCTTGATCTAAATGCGGAATGTCTTCTTCGGCAATTCCAACTCCTCTATCCATAATATGAATAGTTGTCCAATCACGATCATTAACAAGCTTCAAGCGAATTTCTCCTCCATCAGGCATCGCTTCCATTGCATTTTTCACCAAGTTAAGTATAACTTGTTTCAACCTAACGTCTTCCCCCATGATCTGAACTTGCTCTTCTGGAAAGTTAGTATAAATCGTGATTTGCTTATGTTCTGCTTCCTGCTGCAATAAACTAACAACGTATTCGAGACAGTCCGTTAAGTTAATCGGTTTCAAATTAATTGATTGTGGCTTGCCAATCACCATTAAATCATTAACGATTATCGTTAATCGTTCTAACTCCTGTAGCATAATTTTAGAATATTTCGGGTTGTAGGTTTGCTCCGATTCTTGCAGCTGTACAAATCCTTTAAGAGAAGTTAAAGGGTTCTTAATTTCGTGAGTGACTCCAGTCGCAATCCTTCCAATAAAAGCTAACTTCTCATTATGCGCAGCTTGCTCATACGATTTCACAATTGTATTTAAATAGGATTGGAATCGATTTAAAATAATAAACGTAATTCCCGAGAATAAAAGAAGTATAAGAATCGGAAATACAACGACTGGCGACATTGTAAGAAAGCCCATAATGGCATACTTCCCTGTTATTCCAGCCACAACAGTAATATAAAATCGTTTGTTCACGAACAAAGGAGAAAACAAAACAAAGAATAGCTCAACTGGGCTTCCGCTAGCATACATCTCGTCTGTTCCAATGTAGCGAAAAATCTCTGTAATGAGAGCAGTCGCCATGAATACTACAAAAAAGAGATATTTTGTAGCAAAAGGCTGGTCCCTATTTGAAAACCACTTGGAAATAGGAATTAATGAAAATTCGATGGCATAGATCATCATTAGTGGAATGAGTTCTTTCGATTCATTTAGCAAGATCATAGTCGTATCGGGATCGATTAAAGGACTAATAATAAACCGATACACATCATATAAAATAACGGATACAAAAAACAGAAAGATAAATAACTTATTTGCCCGTCTTTCTTCCTCAATCTTGATTTCATTACGTATAGCTGAAGGCATATTAGCTCCTTACCCCGCTCATGCAGTTACATATTTTTCAAAGCAATGATGATTATACCATAAAATATTCGACAAAAATCTCCAAATTCCTCTATTTTTGTCAGTATCACTGAAGGTATGGATTCTAATGATTGTCACGCGAAATTCACATAAAAAAACCCTACAGTTTTTTTGTAGGGTTTTACATATATTCATTTTCCTTCATGAATTTTTCTTCATCTATTTTGTTTTTAACAACAGGTGGTTCAACCGTTAGTTTTGATAATCCAATTCGTTCCATGACGATGTTTACTTCTTCTGAAGATACTTTACTGTTCACTTTTTCGTCTGGAAATGCCCAGTGAACGAGGGCGCTGGCCATTTCAATGGCGTAACCCTTGTTACGATACTCAGGTATCAGATGATACCCAACTTCAAGATTACTTGACGCTTCCATATTTTTATATCCCATCGTGCCGATTACTTTTTCATCAGAAGTATGAATCAATATGCCTTCCCACTTGTGACTCACTCTTGAAATAGCAGAGTCATTTAGATGAAAAGGTAGGAATTCTTCAAACTGCACATTTTTAAACTCTTCAGGTACTTCAACATGTAACAGCTTCTCTAATTCTTTCTTATCAGTCATAGCTTTAATTAAATCAAATGAGAAAGGAATAATGGTCAGACGATCGGTCTGAAGATAAGGCATTTTCTCTCAAAAGTCCTCCTTGTGAGTTATTTTCTTGTGGTTGAAAATGACTTTTTACACTATACCTTATTGCTTTACTTACTGTAAACAATACCCCGATCATTTAATAATAAACGGAATATTCCCATCATTTCACGTGCTTTGTCCCTTTCTTTACTAGGATATGCAAGCCAAAGGAAAAAGCTGCTACAAATGTAGCAACTTAATGTTTTCTTTTCGAATCTTTCACAACTTCTTCTTCTTCAAAATCCGCCAGGCCATTATTTAATAGTTCTTTATACTTTCCAGCTATTTCACCTGAAATGATTTCTTCTTGTTCTAGCTCGTTAATTTTATCGTACTGGGCATATAGTGAGTGCTTTCGTAACGTAATTAACTGACTTTTTTTAAGATCAGGGTATTGATCTAATAAAGCATCAAGTTCACGATGACTGCTGTCAATTTCATTCTGGTAACTTGTCAACAATTCAGAAAAAACTGGTTCGGGAACGAATAGCTGTGTCTTCAGTTTTTTTATTTCTGCAACCCCAGCTTCATGACGATGCAAATTCGCGACGATGTCTTCATACTCTTTCGACCCGCTATGCTTCGCTCTTAAACCGAAGTAGCTAATTAGTGGTTTAATCGTTAGACCTTGAACGACTAATGAAAATAAAACAATACTAAATGTAAGGATCAAGACGGTGTCTCGTCCTGCAAAATCTCCCGGAAGACTAAGGACTAGCGCTATGGATAACGACCCTTTTAAACCGCCCCAATTAAGGACATGTCTCCATGACCACGGAAGCCCTTTAACAAATAACGTACTTCCATAGACTGCAATACTTCTACCTATTAGAACAATTAAGAGCGCAAGTCCTATCGTGCCCCACTGATCAGCGAAATTAATTCGAGTAATTTCAAGACCAACCATTAAGAAAACAATGGAATTTGCTAATAAAGCGGCAACATCCCAAAAGTTGTTAATGTTTAATCTTGTTGTTGGACTCATTCCAACTTTCGAACCAAAATTACCAAACGTTAAAGCTGCTACAACTACTGCAATAACCCCGGAAACATGGATACTTTCTGCAGTTAAATAGGAACCATAGAAAAGGAGGATACTAAAAATAATTTCAAGTGGATAATCATCAAAGTACTTTGTAAGGATTGAAATCGCATATCCTAATCCTCCACCGACAAGCAATCCACCAGCAACAACTTTTATGAATTCAAACGCACCGCTCGTTAAGCCTCCCCAGCCCATATCAAGATAAGCCAAAAGTGAGAAAGCTGATATTTTAAATAAAACAACTGCAAGCCCGTCATTAAATAGGCTCTCTCCCTCAATTACTGTAGAGAGTTTGTGGTTTACCCCCATACTTTTAAAAATCGATAATACACTAACAGGGTCTGTTGCACTCATTAATGCAGCAAAGACGAACGACACTGGAATTGATAATCCAAGAAGAAAGTGTGTTGAGAACCCAATCACTAGAAAGGAAAGGAAGGTTCCCCCAAAAGCCAGGGCGATGATCGGCTTTTTGTTTTGATTTAAATGGGAGAAAGGCAATTTTAGCGCAGCTTCCCCTAGAAGCGCAGGAAGGAAAATCGTTAAAATAACAAAATTAAAAACGTCACCCTCCGTAATGAACATTTTAAGCGGTTCAAGTACGGGAATGTTAAACAAGCCGATTAATGTGCCAATAATCACAAGGGCAATCGGATAAGGCTGCTTCAGTTTCTTAGCTATCGCTGTAATACCCGCTGCAATCATAGTAAGGATAAGTCCAAGTTCAAAAATATGATGCATATCTAAATGTTCCATATAGAGCCTCCGATCGTAAGTATCTTCTCAATTATAACCAATATCCCACAGTATTGGAAAATTCCTTTTACTTCTGTTTCATAAACATGCGGTGATCAAAACAATGCAAAAGCATACCTGATCTCTACCTTCTTTACTATCTCCTCCACTTTATGAATCATGCTCGAAAATTCACTGTTGCCTACAAAAAGCTGTGCTCATGTTCGTTGGCTTGAACGAAACAAAAAAAGGAAGAGTTCAATGTTTGAACTCTTCCTTCTCTAACTTTAATTTACGCCAACTTGATTCCAGGCGCTTGCAACAGCATTGTATGTTGTACCTGTACCATATAGATCTGATGTCGCTTGAAGTAGCGCTGAACGGGCTGAACTAAAGTTGCTTGTAGGCGTTAAATAGACACTTAGTGCGCGATAGTAAACTTTCTCAGCCTTGGCTTTGCCAATGCTTTGAATTGTTAAGTATGCAGCTTTGTTAGGAATTCCACTGTTCGTATGAACTCCTCCATTATCAGAAGACGTATAATAATAGTCATCCATATGAGATGGTTGTCCATACGCGTCAGGGTTAGATAAGCTTCTTAACGCATCTCCTGCCTTGTTAGGTGTGTAGACATCTTCGCCCATTAGGAAGTCTTCTGGCTCAACAAAGTAGCCAAATACGTCCGACATCGATTCATTAAGAGCCCCAGATTGGTTCTGATATTGAAGTCCTGCTGTTCTTTCCGTAACGGCATGAGTAATTTCATGAGCCACTATATCAAGTGCGCCTGATAACGGAGCGAATACTGATCCATCTCCATCACCGTAAACCATTTGTGAGCCATTCCAGAACGCATTGTTGTAATTTGATCCATAGTGAACAGTTGAACGAATCGTGGCTCCATTGTTATTAAAGCTATTGCGGTTATGTGTATTCTTGTAGTAGTCATATACAACACCAGCATTATAATGAGCATCCACTTCTGCACCTTGAGAACTAGACGTAAACGCATTGTTGCTATCTACCGCATAGCTTCCTGGAAGAGATGTCCCGTTATTAGCTGTTCTTGTTTCAATCACACCGCTCATTGCCTTCGTCGTGTCATAAAGGTAGTATGTGCCATTTGAATAATACGTGTTGAGGGACTTATAGTTACCAAGAACGCCATACCCGTATCCTGTTTCTGCTCCATCAGCCACTGCATTATACGCGTCTACGATCGATCCATCGCGAGCATCCACATAAACTTGCCAGTTTGCAGGATATGGGTCGATGAATTGAAGCTGTACTTTATAAGTTAGGTAGTACTTGTTATCTTTCTCATATACAACTTTCTCACTTTTTTCTACCATATCAAAAGCATCAGATTTTCTTACAAAGCTTGGTTCATCACTCACAACGTTCTGTGGCTTTACATCAATGTGATCCCATGCTTTTTTAAGTGCTTCTTTATCAGAGAGCTTTACATCTGAACTTCCTTTATAATTCTTAGATGCTTCTGGATGAAGGTCTCCATTTACTGCTGTAACTTCGCCTTTTTCATCCGTATGTACGATGAATTTTGCTCCGTCGATCTGAACACCCTTTACTGTTTGAACATATTCATAGTGTGTCATTCCAAGCTCATCTGTCGTTTCATTCACTAGTTTCAAATCTTTCGTTTTCACTTTGAAGAGAGATTCGTTTGACTTAAGATATGATTTCACGGCTTTCTCTGTTTTCACATTCTTTTCTGATAGTTTACCAGAAAGGAATGAAGGAACCTTACGATCATTTTCCCAATCCTGTTTTACAATTTCCATTTTTTCTAAGGCTTGTTTCTGCTCCGCATTTAAGTTGTTAGAAGAAGCAGCAGAAGCAGACGGGAGAGCAGAACCAAACGCAAGACCTGTCGCAAGTACAACGGCAATTCCTTTTTTCATTTCATTTCCTCCGTTTCAGAATAGTGAGAATTTTTGGTACATTTGTAGATTATCACAGAATTCTTAATGTTTGTATTGGGAAATATAGAGGAAAACATGAGTTTATACGTTGTTATTTCACTTTGAATTTCCCAATAACAACTTCGTAATCTACGTGGTATAATTTTCTTGTGCTCATTACGAATTGTAAATATATTACATAAATGGGTTGTGAAATGAAAATAAGACAGACCAATGGCCTGTCTAGCAAGTGATGATTTATTATTTATCTACCAATGGTACTACATTTGATTAAAACAGCATTTCTCCGATGTTAGCATTTCTACCCTACTTTTTGTACTTAATTCTATCTACTTGTAAAAAATTTCGAACTAGTTTCCACCTTTATGAATGTAGAAAAGAAAAAACTTACTTAATTTAACTTTTTATATACTCTTCTCCCCCTCCACCGAGAGAGGTTTAAATAGTCATACCTTTATACTTCATAACAATTTAAATCCTGCAAAGTACGTAGCTGCGCTTCCGTTTCTACCACTTGAGCAAATGCTTCTAGTCACAGATAGTGAGCCATTGAAATAATTGTTGTCATAATAGCAAGGTTCCCTTAGTACTTCTTAATGCCACGAATAATTAGACCAGGATTAATCGGAAGCTTATTCAATTTCTCGATCTTTACCTTTTCATAAAATCCTCCAACTTTCATCTATGTCTCTCCGAAGAAACAAGTTTTCATATCATTTAAGAGAAATCCGTTATGAAGTCATTCATTCATACATAAATATGGTACAACCACATCCAAGCAGGTGAGTATGATATGTATCAAAAAATCGCCGCAGTAATATCTGGAAGCATCCTAGTTGGTGCAGGCATTAACGCCTTTCTTGTACCGAACCATCTCATCGATGGAGGAATGATCGGAATTGGCCTCATTATCAAGTACATTTGGGGCTATCAAACAGGATTTACCATTATTTGTTTAAGTGTACCTCTCTATATTATTGCGTTTCTATACTTTCGGCCTTACTTCTACAATAGCCTTCACGGTTTATTACTTTCTTCCTTTTTTATTGATATTCTCTCTCCCCTTCGATATACGTTTACATTTCCTATCCTTACTAGCGCTGTCCTTGGCGGCTTTTTTGTTGGATTAGGCATTGGTATTATGTTGAGATATGATACAAGCACCGGTGGAACAGATCTGCTTGCTCAATTCATCTCCCGTGTCCTGTCATTGAATATTGGTATCATTATCTTTCTCATCGATGGGATTGTTATTATTATCGGTTCAAAGACGATTGGATGGAATGCTACGCTTTATTCAGCTATCACTATATTTGCAGTTGGAATTGCGACGAGCATATTAACACTAAACAAAGAGACCGTGTAAAGAGCGCTGGGAATGTTCCCAGCGCTCTTCTTTTTAATTATTTACTTTTTGGGTATTCCAGTAGTGTTCACTAACGACATCCGCAATCGCTTTAACTGTTCGACTCAGCTGTTCGAGGTTATTATCTACGCCTCCTATTTCAATTAACATAGCGTTAGGAGATATGTCCTGGTTGTAGATACCGTCTACCCCCTGGCCTTTTTTACCAATAACTCCCCTGCTAAGCCCAGGATATTTGACCTTTAACTCTTCATGTAAGTCTTTTGCAAGTGCTAAATTTTTCTCGTAATTTGGATTCTCTTCTCCAATAACAAAGACCGTCCGAGCATATTCCTCATTGTTAATTGTCACTGTCGTATCTTTTTCTCTTAAGGAGTCTCGATGAATATCAATAAACAAATTAAAATCATCATTTCCTGCCACAGCCGATTGTACGATTGTTCTGGACACATCATATGCTTTACCGTGTTCCCAACCTTTTTCATTTAAAAGCACGCCTATATTTGAGTCATCTACTTTTGCTCCAATCCCTCTCTCAGCCAGTTCTTCTCCAAGCATCTTACCTACTAACGTAATGTTCGTTTTGCCATCATTTGCAAGATTAGCATTTTTGTTACCTTCAAGTCCTAGTAATGGCAGGTATGATTCATAACTATGAGAGTGATAAATAAAAGCTACTTTTCGACCATTTGTTGTTTGAAGAGGAGGTGTTACTTGATCCTTGGAATCATTTATCTGTAATTTTTCAGTTGGAACTTCACGTTCTTTTAGCAATTCATCTAATGCAGGAGTTGATTCAATAGGGAGATTAGTGAAATTCGTCCCTTCACCAGCTACGTGGATTTTAGCATCATATAAAGCAAACCCAGGTAGCTCCCCACCCAAAAGACTACGTATATCCCCGGGTTTCACACTCGTAATAAACTGAAAGGCAACTAAGGACAGCGCTGGCGGCTCACTTTCCTCTGGTAGTACTTGAGTCAAGTAATGGTTTTCCGTCCCCATTCCATAAACGAGAGCTTCAGTCGAGAAACTTGTAATCCAATCATGTAACACAGAAGAGGAGAGTTGATACTTCGTTTCTGATGAGGAAATCATTCCTGCTACAATAAACAGGAGAATAAGTCCTACAATTGAAAAGAAAGAAACAAACCTAATTTATCTACTGCTTGTATCACTAAACAGCATGCGTGAGCTGCTCTTCATTTCCTGTCCCCCCGCTCCTTAAACGTCATACTCTATGTCTATGAATCCGCACCCCAAAATAGAAGATTTTTTCACTAGTGATCATAGAAACGCATACATAATTCAGGAAGAAATAAGCAAAATATATTTGATAATTGAATGTTTGAAAAGTATGATAAAGATGAGGATACAGGAGGTGAACAGAATGGGAAAATCATCCGCATATATTACTGCAATAATTTTGTTCCTAGTTATGGTTGTAGGCTTTACATACTGGCTTTCCACAACCGAAGAACATGCTGGTGGAAATGAAGCCGGCCATAGTGAACAGTCTGAAGAAGGCGGTGGAGATTCAGCTGGAGGAGAAGCCGAGAAAATCTTCTCTCAAAACTGCGCGTCATGTCATGGTGAAAACCTTGGAGGCGGTGCTGGTCCTGCTCTTGAAGCAGTAGGTGGCAAGTATTCAAAAGATGAAATTCTAGAAATAATTAAGAATGGTAAAGGCGGCGGTATGCCTGCTGGTGTCATCCAAGGTGGAGACGCTGAAAAGGTCGCAACGTGGCTCTCTGAGAAAAAATAATAGCGCTTTATTTTAAGCTCTCCCTCTTCAAAGATGGAGAGCTTTTAAGTTTATGTCTCTGCTAGCCCCCCTAAAAAGAAAGCGTTATCATAAAATAGCATATGTTCAAGATGTTTTCATTGAGATATCGCTACTTCCGCTGTATAATGAACTTGTAAATATTATAACGAACTATCTTCGGGGCAGGGTGTAATTCCCGACCGGCGGTGAAGGATAAGTAATTCCTCAAGCCCGCGAGCCTGTAATTTGGGCAGGATCTGGTGTGATTCCAGAGCCGACAGTATAGTCTGGATGGGAGAAGATGGTGGAGTAGTAAGCTTTCTTTGAATTATAACAGAAGCTTGCTTATTTCCCCATGCCGTAACCATGAGCCCCATACTCATGGTTTTTTGTGTGCACTGGGGCCACATCTCCTTTTTCGGTGGTTCGAAAAAAAGGGAGCAATGTCAAAATGAAAAGTGTTTCAAAAACGCAACGTATGATTGTCGTTGCGATGTTCAGCAGTATTTCTTACTTGTTAATGCTTTTAGATTTTCCACTGCCTGGATTTCCTGTTTTTCTACAAATAGACTTCAGTGAAATTCCAGCACTATTTGTTGCCATTCTGTATGGTCCAGTTGCTGGGATCCTTGTAGAAGCGATTAAGAATTTCATTCACTTTGGAATTCAAGGAAGCTTCACCGGAGTACCAATTGGTCAAATATCAAACTTCATTGCAGGAGTTTTCTTGATCGTACCAACTTCTTTAATCTTCCGTAAATTTAATCAAACTCAGAAAGGGTTAGCACTGGGATTGACACTCGGAACGATTCTAATGTCGGCAGTGATGGGACTGTTGAACTATTTAATTATTCTTCCAGCATATACGTGGTTTATGGGCTTTGAAGAAATGTCTTCATCAGCTCGTCAGGCTCTCGTATTAACAGGAATTACACCATTCAACCTTGTAAAAGGCGCTATTATAGCAAGTATATTCGTTGCCTTCTTTATAAAATTAAAACCTTGGTTTGCTCGTCAAACGAGAGTTGCTTAAATATCAAAACCCGAATCTTACAAAGAGATTCGGGTTTTTTATGTGAATTGAAAACGAACGCTTAAGAACCGACTATTGCAAAAGGATTTTACCAATTTTTGTTGAAATAGTTACAAAAAGGATTCTCATGGGGGATACTATATGCTGTCATTAGAATGGTTAGAAAAATCAACGATCCTTGATCTTCAGCAAGCAATGTTAGAAGACAACCTTACTTCTCTCCAGCTCGTACAGTACTATCTTGAACAAATCGCAAATTATAATCCACGACTAAACGCTATACTAGAAATCAATCCTGACGCCCTTTTTATTGCAGAATCTCTTGATCGTGAACGCAAACAAAATGGACCCAGAAGTCCATTACACGGAATCCCAATCCTGCTCAAAGATAACATCAACACCGATGACCACATGCATACAAGTGCAGGTTCTATGGCATTAGCTTCTTCTTATGGCAAAAATGACGCTTTTCTAGTAAAAAATCTTCGCCACGCTGGTGCTGTGATTCTCGGTAAAACCAATATGACCGAATGGGCTAATTTCATGAGTGAAACAATGCCTAATGGATTTAGTTCAAGAGGCGGTCAAGTCTTTAATCCCTATGGGCCTGGAACACTTGACGTCGGAGGATCGAGCTCTGGTTCTGCTGTAGCTGTTGCCTGTCATTTCGCTACGGCTGCTGTAGGAACAGAAACAAATGGCTCTATTCTTAGCCCATCAAGCTCTAATGCTGGTGTTGGTATAAAACCAACCGTGGGATCTATTAGCCGGACTGGAATTATTCCTATTTCTTATTCACAGGATACCGCTGGCCCAATGACACGCAATGTCACTGATGCTGCAATCCTTCTCGGTGTGTTATCAGGAAAGGATTCACAAGATCAAGCGACGCATTTTGTACCTGAGTACCATGATTATACGCCATATCTCTTCCCTACATTACTTGAGAATTTAAGAATAGGTGTCGTTAAAAAAGGCTATTATGATGCGATGCATCAGGAAGAACAAGAACAATTGGCTAAAGCCATGGAAGATCTTAAAACGATAGGTTGCTCTATTGTAGAAGTGAAAGAAATAAGTCCATATCAGGAAGCGTTAGAGAGAGACTACCTGGTCCTTCTCCACGAATTCAAATCAGGGGTGAACAGCTACCTTGCTAAGGAAACAACCTCTTCTGTTCCACTAGATCTATCAACAATTATTGATTACTATAACCAAAATCGGTCGACTTCTCTGCCATTTGGTCAATCGCTTCTTATCGATTCAAACCAAACGCAAGGAACATTATCTGATCCATCCTATCTTAAAAGTCGACTCCAAGATTTGAAATACGCAAAGGATGAAGGTATTGATCAACTTATGGAAAGAGAAGATCTAGATTTATTACTATTCGCAGGCTCTTACGGTTCAACACTTCCCGCAAAAGCAGGTTACCCTTCTATAACCGTACCAGCTGGTTTCACTTCTAATAACAAACCTTTTGGCATCACTCTGACTGGTAAAGCATTTAGTGAACCACAGCTTATTAAACTTGCTTACGTCTTCGAACAACATACACATCATCGAAGATTGCCGCATTTGTTTATCAATAACCAGACGACACATGAGACAAGATGACTATCATTTATTAAAGAGCCATGATCAAACTTTTCCTTTTCACACCAAATAAAAAGCGTGAGCCTCTCGGCTCGCGCTTTTTAGGATTACTTCTCGATTGTTACCCATTTAAGAGAAGAATCAGCACCAAACTTGTGGATGTGGTAGTTTTTCACGTAGTCTTTCATGATAATAGCGGAACCACCTTGATAAGTTGGTAAGATCGCTGTATCTTCTTCGATTAGAATACGCTCAGCTTCTTGCATCATTTCCCAGCGCTTCTGCTCATCCGTTTCAGTTTTTGCATCTGAAACTAGCTTGTCATACTCTTCGTTAGAATAATCCATGCGGTTATAAGCGCCGTCTGTTTCAAACATGTAAATGTAAGTCATTGGATCTGGATAGTCTGGTCCCCAACCACCAGTTGAGATATCAAAGTCTCCTGCATCTTCAAGATCAAGGAACTGCTTCCAAGGCTGTTTGTTAATTGTAATTGTAAGACCGTCTAGCTTAGACTCAAACTGATCTTTCGCATACTCTGCAATTTTGGATGCAAGGTCACTATCAGTTGTAAGGAATTCAAGTTCAACTTTATCTGTACCAAGAGCTTCTAGACCCTTCTTCCAGTACTCAGCAGCATCGTCTGCTGTTTGATCTGCAAGATAGCCGTCTGGAGCTGGTGCACGGAAATCTTCATCGTTAAAGAATAGGAATTCTTTTGGTACAAGATAGCGAGCAGCTACTGAACCATTGTTAAGCAATACATTTACTAGACCGTCGCGATCATAAGAAAGGTATAGCGCTTTACGAATGTCATTGTTCGCAAGTGCTTCGTTCTTCTGGTTCATACGAAGGAAGTAAATAGTTGTATCAAGAATTGTTGTGAAATCTTCGCGATCTTTAAACTGATCAACGAAATCCGCACTAAGACCAGCACGATCAATTTTTCCAGTTTCATAAAGGTTAACTCGAGTTGCTTCGTCTTTTACGATCTTGTAATTCGCTTCTTTAAGTTGTACTGTATCTGCATCCCAGTACCCATCATTTTTAGCAAGCTTCCAACCGTCGCCATGATTCCATTCAGCTAGTGTAAATGGACCGTTGTAAAGCATTGTATCAGATTCAAGAGAATAGTTTTCGCCTTGCTCTTCAGCAAAGTCTTTTGGCTGTGGATAGAAAGATGCAAATGTTAAAAGGTCGAAGAAGTAAGGAACCTCTTGAGTCACTACTACTTCAAGTGTTTTCTCATCTACTGCTTTAACACCAAGCTCTTCTACCTTACCGTATAAAGGATCGCCTTCAGTGATAATTTCGTTACCATTCTTAATTCCTGCAGCACCCATCATTGATGCATATCCGCCCATAGTATCTGGGTGAATAATTTTGTGCCATGCATATACGAAATCATCTGCTTTAACTGGAGTACCATCAGACCAATTCGCATCATCACGAATCTTGAAAGTATAAACAGTTTCTCCGTCTTTTTCTTCAACTTGTGGCTCTTCAGCTGCCATACCTAGAACTGGCTTATTGTCTTTATCTAGACGATACAGCCCTTCAAATACCTGGTTCATTGCGTTAAATGCTACTGTATCTGTAGCCTGTGTTGAATCCATAGTCGGTATATCCTGTGTATCCGTTAAATTTAGCACCTGTTCAGCTGATCCCTCAGAGCTATCGCTGTCTCCGCTGGTTGCTTCTCCCTCACTGTTCGAGTTACTAGACGTGTTTGAGTTACCAGAACACGCTGCAAGGAAAAGGCTTAACAACAAGATGACCGAAAGCAGAAGCGAAAACTTTTTCTTCATTGTGTTACCCCCTATTTGTTTGTACCATTCAGTTGAAGATCTAGCACAATGTAGGCTCTTCACAGTTAATCATTCAAACGAATACATTCGACGGAAAACGTTGTGAGATCTATAACAGGGAGGTCATATCACTCAACCTATGTAAACCAATGCCGACTATTCGTTTGAATATTAACAATTAACTGAATGATTAAATTTATTTTAAATTTCAAAAAACTTTCTGTAACCATCCAATTTAGCCAAAAGTATACCATCCAATTTGTCTTTTCCTACAAAAATATCCGTCAAATGGCTTAAAACCTGTGTTTATAGAGAATATTTAATTGTTAATTTTTTTGAAAATTTTATACAATTTTATCTAAAATTCACTATAATAAGAGTGAGGTGGTGGACAATGGCGAGATTTATACTCAATCCAGAGAGCAGCAAACCGTTGTACAAACAAATCGTTGATTACTATGAGAATTCGATTATAAATGGATCTCTTCAAACTGGTAATGCCCTTCCAGCTGAGCGTGACCTGGCTGTCCAACTAGGTGTGAATCGGAGCACCGTTACGACAGCATACGCCGAATTACGTGCAAATGGCTATGTAACATCCAGACAAGGAAGTGGCACACGCGTAAGTTCTGAGGCTGCAGATTTAATTCCTGATCATTCAATGACATGGAATAAACTACGAAATCAACATTTAGCTGAAGACTCTTCTTTGTATGGAAAACATTACGAGTATTTAAAAGACCCATCATTAATAAATCTAATATCAGGATCAATAGCGGAAGATTTATGCCTGGCAAAATCTGCTCATGAATTAACACCTTTTACAACTAAGCTTGATAATGCTCCACCAACGAAAGAGCGCGTCACTCACTCGATCTGTCGGTTTATGAAACAATCATCTCTAAGTGAACACATGGTCCTCACATCAAGCCTTGAACAAGCGATGCTCTTATCAGTTAAATGTTTTCTAAACCCTGGGGATGCGATAGCTATGGAAGAACCTGTGAATTACTCACACTTAAATATCCTAATTGTCTCAGGGATCCGAGTTATTAAGTATTCAACAGACAAGCCATTAACACAAACCATGTTTCAAAAAGAAAGCATTAAACTTGTAATTGCCAACTCCAACAACATTTACGATCATTCCTTAAGTCATTCAACTATTTTACAACAAAGAAAAAAACTGCTTTCTCAATGTGAGAAAGTAGGCATTCCTATTCTCGAAATTGTTGAAACATCTTTACTTACTAATTCTGTAGGAAACGTTCTCCCTTCTTTTTTTGAATTAGGATCGAATCGTGAATTTGTTGTTCAGATTGGCCACGTCACAGGCATAGCCCCCGGCCTAAGTTTAGGATGGGTTCTTGGGCCAGAGCATGTAGTAAACCGAATACAAGAGGTACAAATGCAACTTTGCATGACTCCTCCTCCGGTATTGCTCGAAATCGTTGATAACATTTTAAATTCTGATGAACTTCATGATCATATTGATACGATCCAAGACCAACTGTATGTACGAAAGCAGAAAGTCCTGCATAAGCTTAATACTCTTAAAGATCACATAACGATACTTCAAATAGAAGACCCTACCTCTATTTGGTTTGATTTCAAGCCATCACTTAATCGCCAGGAATTATTTGATACGCTACTAGAATCAAACGTCCTGCTTGTGCCACATAAGCAAGAGCATGCTGTAAGAATGAGACTACCGCTTTCTTATGTAACAAAAGAGCAGCTCTTAGAAGGGACAAGTCGCCTAATCAGTGTCTTGAATACATTACACGTGAGACAATTCGCAGCAATTTACTAATAGTTGGCGATAATGATTTCCATTCAAACACCGATCCTCCCGGGGAACAATTCTTCGTTGGACAGATAAAGACAAATAATCACAAAAAAACGCTACCTCGTGCGAGGCAGCGTTTTTTGGTTACTTCTTTTTCTTTTTTCTTTGAGAATCACGGGCTGTTCCAACTTCAATACCAGTTCCTTGTCCTTCTGGCTGAGATGAAGCAAGTCTATTTGTAGTGGGGGTTGCTTTATGTTTTGCCATTTTTCTCACCTCCACCTTTTAGACTCTCCCGTGCCTCTTTTTATTATCCGATACCATTGACAACTATGTTAAGAAAAGAGAGTGAGGTATTCCCTGTTCATTCATAAAAACTTCTATTTGAAGTTTGTGATGCTCATCGTGTTCAATTAATCCTTTAATATAACTTGTTAGACAGAGAGGATACTTATCAATATAAAACGTGTTTTCCCATTCGAATGGGCGCCATTCTAGAAGTCTCTCGACTACTCGTTTTCTTGATTTTATCGTTTCCTTCACTAATTCCTTTTGGGTAACCCCAGATCTAGCAAATTTGGCTGCACGATTGTTCACTGCTTCTACCTTTTCAAGCTTTGGCAAAATCGCTTCACTCTTCATGTATGGAATTCGCTCTTCTAATAGATAATCATCCCATTTCATGATGTGAGAGAGAATTTCAGCTGGAGACCATTTACCTGATTTAATAGGCTTAAAAAACACTTCCTCACTCATCTCCATCGCCGTCGTTTCTAACCAGTTCGTCAATGAAGCATATTCGTTTAAAATTGAACGCTCATCCGTCATCTCATCTACTCCTTCCTAAATTAAAGAGCCTAGCGATGCTTTCTAGTTCGATCTCCAGCGATTTTTTTCCACTTTTTCTTTTCCTCGAGCTGAGCCTTCTTATTCGTTTGACGTTCAAGAAAAGCAAGCTCTCGGTTGAACTTTATATAATTCTCAAACCTTCTTTCTTCTAGCGTTCCATCAGAAATAGCATTTCTTACAGCACATTTTGGTTCACCTTCGTGCTTGCAATCCCTGAAATAACATTGTTCCGCAAGGCTTTCTATATCAGGAAAACTCTGAGACAGGTTATTCGTTTCCCACAATTGAAGTTCTCTCATACCTGGCGTATCAATCAGTACGCCTCCGGTATGAAGAGAAATCAGTTCTCGACTTGTCGTCGTATGTTTACCCTTACCGTCTTCTTCACGAATGTCTTGGACAACTTGAATATCTTGTCCGTATAACTTATTTATAAGCGTGGACTTTCCTGCTCCTGACGAACCAAGAAGAGCGGTTGTCGTTCCCTCAATTAAATAAGGAGTTAATTCATCAATCCCAATCTCAGTCGCTGAACTAACCACATGAATTGGTACTCCAACTGCGACCCCAGTTAATGCATTCACTTTCTCCATGACGTTATCGCAAAGATCTGCTTTACTTAGAACAATAACGGGGTTTGCCCCGCTTTCCCATGCCATCAAAAGGTATCGCTCAATTCGACTTGGATTAAAATCCTGATTTAATGCGTTTACAAGAAAAACCGTATCGACATTCGCTACGATAATTTGCTCTTCTGTCGTCGTTCCAGCAATTTTTCGAGAGAACTTACTTTTTCTTGGGAGCAACTGATGAATGATCGCTTTATTCTCTGATTTTGGAGTAATCAGTACCCAGTCACCAACCGCTGGCAAAGCATCACGTTGTGTTACTTCAAATCGGAACTTACCTGAAAGTTCTGCTGCATAAGAACTTTCTCCTGTTGAAACGCTGTAACCTCCACGATGTTCCATTTTAACTCGAGCTGGTATAAGTCCATCTTCTGTCATAGCTTGATAATTTTCTTCAAAGTATGAATTCCATCCTAATTTTATTCGTTTCAATTGAAAGCCTCCTGATTAATAAGTGTAAATATGACAAAAAGCCGTACAATGATGTCGGCTTTTATCATACAATCAGCGTAAGTAATTAGCTGATAAAGTATAAAAAACCATAGACACAGTCGCACAGCCCATGGTTTTTGATCTTATTAATCAGAAGTAAGAAAAGGTTCCTACCCTACCAATGGGACTGTGCACAATATGCAATTAACGATGAATTCTTTTTGTTATTTACCATAATGCACAGCCCCTTTCCGTTAGTTAATACTTTTAGTATACGCAACATCGTGTGAATTGGCAATCTTTTCTGACAAATTAACTAATTTCGATTACTACGGCAATACCTTGTCCTCCGCCAATACACAGGGAGGCAACACCATATCTTCCATTTCTGCGCTTTAATTCTTTTATGAGAGTATAAAGAACACGTGTCCCACTTGCTCCAACTGGGTGTCCTAACGCGATGGCACCCCCGTTTACATTCACTCGTGAGCGATCAAGCTCTAGCTCCTTTTCAACAGCCAGATACTGAGCTGCGAAAGCTTCATTTACTTCAATCAAGTCCATATCTTGCAATGTCATACCTGCTTTATCTAGTGCCTGTCGAATGGCAGGAACAGGACCAATCCCCATGATTGAAGGATCTACTCCCGCTATTCCCCAAGAAACGATTCGAGCAAGAGGCTTGAGATTTTTAGACGTAACGTAATCTGTTCCTGCTAATACGACCGAAGCTGCCCCATCATTAATTCCACTTGCATTTCCACCAGTGACAGTTCCATCTTTTTTGAAAGCTGGCTTTAAACTAGCTAGCTTATCTTCTGTAGTACCTTCTCGAATATGCTCATCAATCGCAAAGCTTTCAACCCCCTTCTTCCCTTTTATCTCAACAGGGGCGATTTCCTCCACAAAAATGCCTTTCTCTCTTGCTTCGGCTGCTTTTTGCTGACTTCGGGTTGCATACTCATCTTGATCTTCTCTAGAAATCCCATACTTTACTGCAAGATTCTCTCCCGTTATCCCCATTCCTGTTCCAGTATACTCATCTGTTAACGTAGCCAACAGCATATCATCCATTTTAGGAGCACCCATTTTAGCTCCAAAACGATTTCCTCTTAACGTATAAGGCGATAAGCTCATATTCTCCGCTCCGCCGGCAAGGGCCGTTTGACCGTCTCCCATCATAATAGATTGAGCAGCTGATATGACGGCCTGCATTCCAGAACCGCATAAACGATTCACTGTTAGTGCAGGGCTCTCGATCGGTATTCCTGTTCCAAGAGCAATATGACGTGCGAGATAAGAAGTATTTGATGTTGAATGAATCACATTCCCAATAACAGAAAGATCAATTTCACTAGCCTCTATCCCGCTTTTTACTAGCGCTTCCTTGCTTGCCGTAATTCCTAAGTCAGTTGGACTAATATCTTTAAGTGAACCTCCAAACGTTCCAAATGGCGTTCTGGCACCCTCCAAAATAAAAACATCTTTCATGTTCTCCCCTCCATTCTTCTCTATTTTACAAACAAAAGGAAAGCGTTTACAAGTTTTTTTAGAGAGAAAAGATTTAACTCTCTTTCACTAATTGAATCCATTATTGTGCCGTGTATCCTCCATCAATGACCACTGCCTGACCTGTAATTCCTTTTGCCTTGTCGCAAAAAACTAGTTATCTTCTTGTAAATAAACCTTTGCTTTACCTCAGTAAAAGAGACTACCCTTGTGAGACAGTGTTTTAAGATATTTTTGTTTTTTGCTTCTGATAGCCTTTCTAGTTGTTCGCTATAATCACTTGTTATCTCAACTCCTCCGGAACAAACATCTGCCCATTGATTTAAAGTCATTCTTCTATTTAAGTGACGAGAAAACTTACAGAAAACTCCATTTACTTCGATTAGACAATGGAAAAGTCAATTTATATTTTGCTATAGCTTAACCGAATCATATCCCGACAAGGAACACCGTTTTCTATAATCGTTTCAGGATAGCTATCAAAAAAACCTTCAATAACATCTGTTATTCGAAAGTGACATTTTTGATAGAGAGCTAATTGATCCAGACTTGAATTACCCGTGCCAATCTCTATCGTAGTCGCTCCAAGCGCCTCTGATCTTTGGATAGCATCGTTAATAAGCTTTTTTCCTATTCCCTTTCCCCTTCTATCCTCCCTTACTGCTATATTCATGATCTCCATTATTTCCTTTTCTTTTTTTACTAGAACATAGACTCCCATCACTTCTTGCTCTTCAACCGCAACATAACAGCTCCCAACTTTTAAATAACGTTCAATATGATCGAGAGATGGATCAGCATTAAGTAGAAGATCATAAGGAAAACCCTTTTTTATTTGCATTATCTTCATCAAAAAACCTCCTTACTCAGTCATTTTCATCCTACCTTTGTTCTTTTTCACAAGTTAATCATTCTATTCTTTTATGAACAATGCCTTCAAACACCATAAAAATAAAAAATCGTGCCTCGGCACGATTTAAGAAGGTTTGACTTTAGATGTAATGATAACACTGATCACTAGCGACAAAATCAAACTTATAAGATCAATAGGATTATATAGAAGGCCAAACGTAACGGTGCCTGTCACCTGTTGCCCCTTAGCCCAGGCCATCAACCAATCTGGTTGAAATATAGCATTAACAATCGAACCAATGATTAAATTCAAAATGAAATAGAAACTAATAAGACTGATCGTAAAAATAACGTATTTCTTCAAAACACCATGCTCCTTCTCCAAACGTCTTCTGAATTATTGTAACCTGTTGTAATCAAATTTCACAAATTAAAGAAAGATGCACCCCTTTTTTTATAAAACCATAGGGTAATAGCATCACATATTCAGGAGGCCTATGATGTCATTTAAACATTACAGATACAACGAATGGCCTAATCCGTATTCACCTTGTTATCCCTCTTATTATCGCCCTTTCCCTCCAATTGAAGTGACTCGTTTCCAAAAATCAGCCGAGACGTGTTCGAAGCTAATGACAGATGGAGAGAAGCTGCTTAATAAAGTGGAAAACGACGCTCAATTTGCTCATGAATTAAAAGACGCCGCTCAGAAAAATGATCATTCCCATGTTCATATGCTGATTCAACGTGCTGGCGTGACTTCTCCCTTTCACATAGCTTATACGCCAGACGCCATTCGCGTAGATCTCACAGCAGGAAATCAAGATAATTGCAGTGAATTAACGCTAAAGCTCTGCTGGTAACCGTTACTTTAACTTCCTTCGAAGAGAAAAATAAAAAACACTAACCTAAACGAACGGCAGTAGTAGCAATATTAGAATCGGATAGGCTGAGAAATAATGAGATATAAACGGTTGAAAAGTCATTGCAGCAATTAAAAAAGGCGTGACAAACATCATCGCAATATAAGCATTGCGACACGCATGGGCGGTTAAAGCTTTTTCCCGTTCATCATCTTCACACAGTTCGGAAGGAAGCAAAAGCGCTTCTTTCCAACCCTTATTCTTTCTTCTCTTACTACGAGTGAATATAAAGCCAATAATACCCGTAATCAAAATAGTCATAAGAATAGGGAGTAGGTTAATCGTAACTTCACTTCCGTCTCCACTTATTATAGTTTGAAATTGCGAAGCTGCATCGAAATAAGTAACCATTGCCCAACCAAACAGACCAAGTATAACCAAGTTCATTAAATAAACGAAAGATAATTTCACTCCGATTCCCCCTGTAGTTGAAATACTTCCTCCACCGACATGTCAAATTCTCTACAAATATTCATAGCTAGTAATAATGACGGAACATACTCACCCTTTTCCACAGCTGCGATCGTTTGTCTCGTTACCCCTACTTTTGAAGCAAGCTGCTGCTGCGTTAACTGAAAACGAGCTCTTAGTTCTCTAATTCGATTTTGTAATGTCACCTGAACCCCTCTCTCACATTTCCTTTATATGTATTCTACACCAAACAAAATGTTAAGTAAACCTAACTTAAAGTTAATAATAATTAACTTTTTGACCAAAGAAAAAAGCCTGGTTTCCCAGGCTTTCTATTTTACAATTAGGACAGGACATGGCGATTGTTGAGCAACCTTCTCACTTACGCTTCCAAGCATCCATTTTTTAATCCCACTCAACCCTCGACTCCCGATAACGATTAAATCTGCTTCTGTCATAACGGCTAGATCCACGATTTCTTTCGCCGGATCGCCACTTCTTACATCAGAATGAACATTCACACCCATATGATGCAGCGTTTCTTTCACTTCTCGAAGCATTGCTTCTCCATCACTTCGTTCGACCGTTACGCCACTTTGCTCTTCAGGAATCGGTGTGGGGACACCAGCATGTCCTTCATTACCGATACTTCCAGTGCCATAAGGAATTCTCGTCGCTGGTTGAGCTGAAAGTTTATGTGATTCTTTCGCAACATGCACTAAATGAATAGAAGCTTTGCTTAGTTCTGCTAATTTAACTGCCTGGTGGAGCGCTTTTTCACTATCCTCAGAACGATCATAAGCTACTACAATTTTCGAATACATGATACCTTCCTCCTCAGTATTTGAAGTAGTATGGATATACCCCTACTGAGAGGAAAATAACGCCATTATTGAAAACGTATTCATATAGATATATTTGTTACACTAGCCTCATTATCCGGTAATAATAGGTTCTTTTGGGTAATGGTAACGTTCGAGAGGAGCGTTTCCTCGCATCATCAGAAGAAACGATATAATCCCAATTCTTCCAACAAACATGAGAAAGATAATAACCCATTTACCCGCAGTACTTAGTTCAGGAGTGATGCCAAGGGATAAACCCGTTGTACCAAAGGCTGAGGTCACTTCAAATACAATGGCAGTTAATGAGAATGGTTCTGTTGCTGAAAGAATAACGACTGCCAAACCACAAAGACCAGTCGCTGTAAAAATGACGATGAACGATTTGATAATATCATCATGTAAAAGCTCTCTCCCAAAAACTTTGACACTTTTTCGACCTCTTGCGAAGTGAACGACTGTTAATACAGCAACAGCAAAAGTAGTCGTTCGAATCCCTCCGCCAACACTGCTTGGAGATGCGCCAATAAACATAAGTAAACTTAACACTAACTGCGTAGACAGAGTGAATTCACTCACGTCCATAGTTGCGAGACCACCATTTCTCGTTGTAACAGATTGAAACAATGAATAGAATAGCGATTGATCCCATGACTTATCAGCCAAGAAATTTCCTGCTTCTAAAATCCAGATAAGGGCGGTACCGATTAAGATTAGAGCAAAGAAAGTAACCGTCGTAACCTTTGTAAACAACGTAAAGCGGTACGCTACCGTTTCTTTCTTTTGGAATAAGTATTCTTTCAGTTCGATAAGAACAGGGAACCCTATTGCACCTAATATAAGCAGAATCATGTTAATGGATTGCACAAAATAATCATTTGCATATGGGATAAGTGAGCTCCCAGTAATATCAAATCCTGCATTTGTTGTAGCACTTACTGACGCAAAAAAACCTTGCAAAAAAGCATCTTGCCACGCATCATAATACTTTAACAAATAGATCCCAAGAATAATTGTCCCTATCGCTTCAAATAAGAGAATAAGCCCGAGGATTTGTCTCATTAGACTTACAAGACCAGTAACGTACCACGATTTTGATCTGTACTAATAAGCTGACGTTCTTTCATCCCGATTTTCTTCCCCATTAACAACCAAACAAAAGTTCCAAGGGTCATAATCCCAATTCCACCGAATTGAAGTACGAAAGCAAGGATGTATGTTCCGGTTGTACTAAACGTATCAGCAGTAGAAACGACTGTTAATCCTGTAACACTAATTGCACTTACAGCTGTAAATAAAGCATCTATAAAGCTCCATTCAACACTAGCTTGGTGGGCAACCGGAAGACTTAAGAGAACCGTCGATAATGCTACAGCCGCAAAATAGAAAAGAACAATCAGCTGGACGGAAGAAAGTTCTGTTGCTTTTTCTTTGATTTTCATCTTATTCCTCCTCAGCCTTTCTGATCTATGACTGGATTATTTCTGACATCGTGTTCTTGTAAATCTCACTGTTTAGATAATAACCCTGTTAATAGTATAATAAAAAATGTCAATTGTTTAAATATTGGGGGAACTACTGTGGATGATCAACGATACGAGCGTGAATTACTCACCATGAAAACCATTGCCGAAACATTAAATCGTTCAACCGACCTGAAAACAATGCTTCAATCTGTTCTTGAAGAGCTTTTGAACGTCACCGGGCTGAAAACAGGATGGATTTTCTTATCAAACTATAAGAAGCAGTTTACTTGTACAGCCGATGCAAGACTTCCTGAAGCTCTTGCATTAAGAAGAAAGGAACCAATGTGTAAAGGAACTTGCTGGTGCTTAAATAAATTTTGGGATGGACGACTGACCGAAGCAGTTAACATCATTGAATGCAAACGAATTGAAGATGCCATTCATCACAAAACCGGTGACACAGAAGGGTTGACTCATCATGCGACCGTTCCATTAACAGCCGCCGGGGAATCATTTGGTATTTTAAATGTTGGTTCACCTGGTAAAGAAAAGTTTTCTGAGGAAGAACTTACTCTACTTGAATCGGTTGCTTTTCAAATTGGAACAGCTATTAAACGAGTACGATTATATCAGGATGAGCAAAAACGTGCAGAAAACTATTCGAAACTTGAATCACTTACAAGAGAATTATGGAAGTGCGAACATACTGAGGAGATCATTAACGGGATTGTACGGCAAACCGCTCAATCTTTTAACTGGCCTATCGTCGGTTATTTTCATAATAGCGGTCACCAGCATCTTCTCCACTCTTTGTACGATCAAAACAAATTAAACGTACTGAACATGCCTTATTCTGATGATACACTAAAAGAACTTATAGAAGCAGTGGATAAAGAAATTCCAGTTACACCTCACACGTTTCATCTTCCAATTGATGCGGAAATCACTGAAATTCATGCCCGAGCGGTTACGATTCGAAATGATCAAATAGGTATTCTATTTGCTCTTAGTCACAACGATGTAAGGCTCTCAAAAATAGATGAAGAAATTTTACAAGCTGTTGCTGATCACACGGCTCTTGCGATTGAGCAATCACGGGTAAATGAAAAGAGACAGGAGCTCATCCTCTCTGAAGAACGAAACAGACTTGCAAGAGACTTGCATGATTCCGTTAGCCAAAAACTGTTCTCATTATCAATGACAGCACGTGGTGCACAGAGTATCCAAGACAATCCTCTAGTTCTTAATGAGGCATTAGTCGATATTCAACAGCTATCTCAGAAAGCAATGCAAGAAATGAAAACATTAATCTGGCAGCTTCGACCTGTGGGAATTGAAGCCGGCGTGATGACGTCCCTTAAAAATTATGCACTAGGACTAGGTCTTCAAGCCTTTTGTGACGTTTCAGGTCTTAAACTCCTCCCTAGACCAATAGAAGAGGCGCTCTTCCGGATTGGTCAAGAAGCGCTCAACAATATACATAAGCATGCTGCTGTAAATGAAGTATCACTTCAGCTGGCATTTTCTGAAACCGATGCTAGCTTAACAATTGTGGATCACGGTGTTGGCTTTGATCAAACGACTGTTGGGGATTGCACCCTTGGTCTTAGAGGAATGAAGGAACGTGCGGCCATACTAGGTGGCCATTTATCCATCACAAGTACAAGAAACTTTGGAACAACAGTACAAGTTATACTGCCGATATGAGAGGAGGATATGATGAAAATTAAATTACTTCTTGCTGATGACCATCTTATGGTCCGAAAAGGACTTCGCTTATTCTTACAAACACAGGAGGATATTGACATTATTGGGGAAGCAGTAAATGGAGTTGAAGCCGTGAAGCTTGCTTATGAGCTTAGTCCTGACGTTATTTTAATGGATCTAGTTATGCCCGAAATGGATGGAATTGAAGCAACTAAACAGTTGAAAAAAACGCACCACACATCAAAATTATTATCTTAACAAGTTTTTCAGATCAGGATCATGTTCTTCCAGCCATTAGCGCTGGTGCTGAAGGGTATCAATTAAAAGACATTGACCCTGATGAGTTAGTTTATACAATACGCGCAGCATTTAGCGGTAAACGCCACCTTCATCCACTCGCTACAAATCAGCTGATGTCTCATATGACTAAGAAAGATCAAGTCGATGATGAACGCAGAATCACAAACCTTACACCAAGGGAGAAAGAGGTATTAAGAGAAATCACTCTTGGGAAGAGCAACAAAGAGGTTGCTGCCGCTTTATATATTACTGAAAAAACAGTAAAAACTCATGTAAGTAGTATTCTTTCCAAATTAAATTTCCACGATCGGACACAGGCTGCTCTCTTCGCGACAAAGCAGAACTGGTTTGAAAATTAAATCTACAACTAAAGGCTGAGACTGAATTCCTTCTTCCCTCCGATGCCCGATACAAGAATTTAAAATACACTTAGATTGAAATACTCACATTTGAGGTAATAAAAGAATATAGAGGTATGAGAAAGGAGCTTTCCTATGAAAGTAATGGTGATGAACGGTAGTCCAAGAGACAAATCTATGACGAGGAATTTAACAAATACAGTTACCGATCAATTAGATGAAAAGGGAATTGAAGTGCTCACATTCGACGCAGGATTCCATGACCTCCCTTTATTTAAAGGAAGAAAAGAAGATCTTGATCATCCAGAGGTGCAGCGCCTCATAAACCATGCAACAAAAGCTGATGCATTTGTTATTTGCTCTCCTGAATACCACAATGGCATGAGCGGAGCTTTAAAAAACGCACTCGATTTTTTAGGTGGTTCTCATTTCAAACATAAGCCAACTGTTCTTGCTTCTGTTGGCGGTGGTGGAAAAGGCGGTATTAACGCATTGAACAATATGAGAACAGTTATGAGAGGGTTATATGCTCTCGTCCTCCCTGATCAATTCTGCGCAGATCCTACATGCTTTGATGAGAAAGGTTACATGGTGGAAACAAAAGCGAAAGAACGTCTGACAATCGTTATAGATGAACTAGTTTCCCTATCCCAAACGATAGAAAATAAAATAGAAGTACAGTAAGAAAGAGCCCGATAGCGTTTCTCTATCGGGCTCTTTTCGCCTATTCTATGACTCCCGACTCTGTTACTTTCACATCCATATGAAATTCGATATCCATATCAGGATAACGGTCCATCCAATCCTCGTGACTGAAATCACCTCGAGTCACACTACGAGTCGCATTCCCAAGTCCAAGAGGATCGATCTTTAGCCGTTGGAATTCTTGAATCATCTCATTTCCTCTGTTCTCAATTTCCTTCTCCATCGTTTTCTCAATTTCTTTAAGCTTCTGAGGGGTTAGCTGCTTTCCTGAGTACTCCTTGATTACTCCTAAAACCTCACCATGAGCTTGAACCTTATTGCTTCTAACCTTTTTTAAGTTAAGGTTTCTTTTAGAAGCAATATTATAAATAGCAGCATGCTCTTCATCATTCAGTTTCACAGTAAATGAATCGTTACTAGAAAATTTCTCATACAGAATTTTGAATGTAAACAAACTTTGTGAGTCAATGGTAGTAACCATTTTATCTCCATTGAATAATGCAAGCCCAATAATCTTCACCTTATCTCCATCTTGTTCAACCAACGGAAGGATCGGATCATTTCCTTCTGAGTAGTAATGGTACAGAAAGTTATGCAAACTCGTTTGTGGCAGCATGCCGTGCTTAGTATTATGACTTAAAGTATCATGGATAAATGTACCAGTATCCACGTTCCCATAATTGGTACTTAATAATGTTTCCATGTCACTGTTAGAAATGCCCAAGAACACTCTTGAACCAATTGACGGATCTCTTTGGAGCGTATCAACCAATTCAATAATACCTTCTGATTCTGCCATTTCCCTGCTAAAGAGAGCAACCTCCAGTTTTCCACTTACAAATGATTTTGATGACTCGGAATTATATTGACTGCGAATTTCTTTACTAAGTTCAGCTGTTTGAATAAAGATGCTATTATCAACCCTACCATTAGCTTGGTATTGGGGAGCTACTGCAATTCCTTTAATAAAACTTTCTTCATTGTCATCTTCAGGGAGATCATAACCGATAATCGTCACCATTTGAATATCATCTAGAATACTGCTTTCCACACACCCTGTAAGTAGGACACTACATATTACGAATACCAGGATCAGTCTCATTCTGACCTCCCCACCTTACTTTTGATATACTGAACTACAAATAAGAATGGTACATAGAGATAAACAAAGTAGAACCCCATTTGACTCGTATACTGATTTAGTAAATCAATGCTCTCTCTCCTAGCAAAGGCACTGCTAGCCAATAAAATGACAAAAAGAAGAGGGATCGTCACATTTCGTTGACTGATATTTGATAACCTCCTAATTGCTCTACCTCCAGCCCATATCGTAATGCAGAGATTTGGAAGAATCACAAGTGCCCACGAGGTAATACCAATGTACTCAAAACGCTGAACAAAAGGCATTTCTGCAATTTTCCATGTTGTTAGCGTCGCCCAAATGGTCTTTTGTAACTGTTCGGTACTAAAGAAGGCGATCGTTGTGATCATGACTGTTGTATAAATAAAAACCGTAAATAAGTTCCCTGCCTGCGCCCATCGATGAGATTTTTCGGGGTCTTTCACAAATGGGAGGTACATAAAAAGCGTTGTAAAACCTAAATAAGATAAGGAAGCCCCCTTAACTCCCTCATACATTTCAATTATAGAGTGGTTGAATATCGGCAGAAGGTCTCGGAAATGTCCATAAAACATCGGAAAGATCATCGTTAAAATAAGATAAAATGGCAATACGACACCAAAGAAAGCTATACCGGCAACTACCCTAAACCCGCCAGATAAACAGTAATAGACTAAAAGTAGAAACACAGAACCGAAGATCCATTTATTTAAGTCTGGAAACATCCATACTTGAACTACTTCGATATATGTACGTAGAATAGTCACACTCATCGCAATGAAATAAACAATAGCAATCCAGCTTAATAATCCTCCTAACCATTTCCCAAAAAGATTTTGATGTAACGAAATGAGATCCCCTTTTTCCTTTAGCATGATTTTATATATCAAAAAAATAATCACATTTAGACTAAGGCCAGCAACTAGTACCGAAATCCAAGCATCATTTCCTGCATACTTTGCGCTGATTCTTTGAAACCCCATAACTCCTACCCCAACTTGAACGGAATGAACAAGGTAAAACACTAGAAATGGAGATACTTTATACTCATCTTTCACTTCTGGTCCAGCCATATAAAAGCATCTCCTTTCTACGTTTACTCATGGAAATCATTTTTCTCTTTCTTCGTTACTGGATTAAAACGTACTGTATCCTCTGTTTGTAATTGAATAGGTCGCTTATTTTGAAACTTCAACGGAAGCCTAATAAGAGCATCCTTTAAATCCTGAACACGTAATGGGTAGATTGGCTCTAGGAATGGTCTACCTAACGATTTTAATTTAAGAAGGTGGGCTATTAAAAAGCTAAAGCAGATCGTTACACCAAGAAGGCCCCACAGATGAGCAAAAAACAGGAAAGGAAACCTCGTTAAGCGAATGGTATTGCTCATTCGATAGACAGGAGTTGTAAAAGAGGCAAGAGCAGAAAGTGCCACAATGATTAATAGGACGTTGCTTGTTAACCCTGCCTCAACCGAAGCAGTTCCAATAACGATACCGCCTACGATACCGATCGTTTGACCGACTTTTGTCGGCAATCGTGCTCCAGCTTCTCTTAGCAACTCAATGGCTAACTCCAAAAATATGGCTTCAAGAATGGGAGGTAGCGGTATACGTTGCCTGGAGCTAACGAGGGTGCCGAGTAGATCTTTCGGTATCAGTTCATAATGATAGGTTAATGTTGCTACATAAACGGGTGTCACAAGTATTGAAAATAAAATCGCAAAAATACGGATCAAGCGAGCACTTGAGGCGACGATCCAATTCACAAAATAGTCTTCAAATGCTGAAAAGAATTCGACAAGCGTCGTTGGCCCAATCAAAGCCTGAGGTGATCCATCTGAAAGAATCACTACTTTCCCTTCGCATAACACAGATGTTGCCCGGTCAGGTCTTTCGGTATCAATCAGTTGCGGAAAAGGAGAATTTCTATTATCGGAGATCAGTTGCATAAGAACTGAACTATCGACAACCTGATCTACTTTAAGGTCTTTAAGACGCTGTTTAACAGTGTTTACATTTTCTTCGTTCGCGATTCCCTCCAGGTAGAGAATAACTACTTTCGTTTTTGTCAGCTTACCGATCGTTAACTCATATGCTTTTAATTCATGCACAGGTAATCTTTTTCGGATTAAATGGATATTGGTATCTAGCGCTTCTACAAATGCTTCCTTTGAGCCGACAACTGTAAACTCGACTTCAGGTTGTGTGATCGCTCGGGCTTTTTTGACCTGGCAAGGTATCATGGCACATTTCGTTGCAGACTCACTCAAGCGAATGATAATAAAACCCATCATCACTTTTTCACAAATCACCTTAAGGTCTTCTGAAATGATGACGCCTGGCACGGGCACCCTTTTCTTCACCTCATCAAGTGACTTCAATGGTTCTCTCACGAGATAGGGTAAAATGTGGTCGTTGAATTCATTCTCATGAATAAGCGTTTTAAAATAATATAAGAAGAAAGAGCTGTTATCCTGCTTATTTTCAAAATGCAAAAAATCATCGGAGTCTTTTAAGCTTTTAATTAGCTCAGGCAAGTTTTTCACCTTATCGGGAGATCGACTTTTTTTAAACCATCGAAGCACTTTCAGTCACCACACATTCTCATGTTCTCCTTGTAGTTTCTACAAGTCACATCAATTTATCCACCTCCAGGCTTCATCAATGAAATCAAACCAAATAAAAAAGCGTGTCATTACGACACGCTTTTCCCTTTATTGTCCTTGTGCTAGTGAGTATGCAATCTTACCGTCAAAACGATATAAGTTCTCGATCTTAATCCAATCTAACTCTTCGGATTCAATTTTTGTTAGTAGATCACGGATAGCTCCCTGAGTTTCTTTTTTACCTTCAACTGGCTGGAATCTGCAGCGCCAATGATCAGATAAGAAGGTTTCAGAGAATCCATTGGGATATACTTTCACACCACGATTTGTCATCATCACAAATTCATGATTGCTTTCTGCCGCTGCACGCGTTAGCTTCTCTGCAATTTCATCAATTGTTAGGGTGTTGTTAAATAAGAATACATCTGTTCCGTCAAGCTCGCGTTCAGGAACATAATTGGGACGATTCGTTTCTTCTTTCTCTTCCAATACTTCTTTACGATATACAACCGGTTCGAGTACTGAAGGAGATTGACCAAGACGTTCAACTACTGCATGAGAGAATTCTTTCGTTCCAACAGCATTTTTTCCTTTTGCAATATCGCCTGTTAGCACGCCATCCTCAATTGTTTTCAACCATGCATTGTGAATTTTCTCTGCAGCTTCAGGCTGACCAATATGAACAAGCATCATAATCGCACCGTGCAGAAGACCTGATGGGTTCGCAATACCTTTACCTGCAATATCAGGAGCGCTTCCGTGAATAGCTTCAAACATCGCAATTTGATCACCGATATTGGCAGATCCCGCCAAACCTACACTTCCAGCAATTTGAGCGGCAATATCAGAAGCGATATCACCGTATAAATTCAATGTTACGATCACATCAAATTCTTCAGGCGAATCAGCTAAGCGCGCCATACCAATGTCAACAATATAACTATTAGATTCAATTTCAGGATATTCAGCCGCAATCTCTTTGAAAACCTGATGGAAAAGACCATCACTTAATTTCATGATGTTATCTTTCACGAGGCATGTTACTTTCTTACGATTGTTTTTACGAGCATATTCAAATGCATGACGAATGATACGCTCAGATCCCGGTCGTGAAATAAGCTTCAAGCTTTGTACAACGTCCGGTGTTTGCTGATGCTCAATTCCTGAATAGAGGTCTTCTTCATTTTCTCGAACAATGACAAGATCCATGTCAGGATGCTTATTTTCTACAACAGGGTTATAAGAAACGCAAGGGCGAACGTTTGCATATAGACCCATAGCGGTACGAATGGTTACATTTAAGCTCTTGTATCCTCCACCCTGTGGTGTTGTAATAGGTGCTTTGAGAAGTACTTTAGTTCGACGCAACGAATCCCATGCTTCCTGAGGAATTCCCGTTGAATTTCCAGAAAGGTATACTTTCTCTCCAACGTCAATAAATTCAGGCTCAATTTCAGCCCCAGCTTGTTCTAAGATGTGCAAGGTTGCTTCCATAATTTCTGGACCAATGCCGTCTCCTGTTGCTACCGTAATTGGGCGCTTTTCTGCCATGATCTTCTCTCCTTCTCTCTGGTCTATCAATACACATTGAAAAACCCGGTAGGCTCAATTAGAGAACACCGGATCTTCCAGATACAGTGAAATATCCATTTCTCAAGATCGTTCAACTCTGGACTTGAATCATGGAATAAACCAACATTTTGTTATCGCTTTCCAAGGTTATTATAGAAATCATGTGCTTTTTTGTCAATTTTACAGAGTTTCTGTCATCGCCGCTTCAAAAAAACCAGCCTCTAAAGGAAGAGGACTGGTTGATCATTATTGAAGCGCTTTGACGTCGTCCACGATCTCTTCAAATGGAACGTTAGAATAGCCAGAATACTTCTTAACGGCAATCCCTTTTTTATTCACAAGGTAGAAATTAGTACCATGAATGAATTGATCTGAACTTGGGTCAGCATCTACAGCCGTTTTAAAACTACTTTCCGCAAAACCTTTTATTTCGTCTTCCGTGTATCCAGTCAAGAAGTGCCAGTTAGATAGATCAGCATCAAATTTTTCAGAGAATGTCACAAGCTGTTCAGGAGTATCCCGTTCAGGATCTACTGAAAATGAAACGAGTTCTACATCTACATCCGCTTCACTTAGCTTATCCTGAAGCTGTGACATATTCGCTGTCATTGGGGGACACACCGTCTCACAATTTGTAAAAATAAAATCAGCTATCCACACTTTTCCTTCTAAATCATTTAATCCAAACTCACTGTTTGTATGGTCTGTATATGTAAAATCTTGTACTTCCCAATCGAGATCGTCAGGAACATCTTTTCCACATGCAGCTAGTACGACAAGAAGAGTTATTACTGTTACTAATAACAGTCGATTCTTCATTAGGGTAACCTCCAATAAAAATAAAATTAAGCGCTCTCTTTACCTTATCTCAAAATAAGGAAAGATGCTATACGACGTAAATATCGGTTTTAAGAATTTCATGAACAAAATAATGTATCAATCAAAAAAAGTCTCTTTTTATGTTCAAAAGTTTAAACTTTAGAACTATAAGTATTTAAAAAGAGTAGAAGGACTAATAACAGGTCTCTTCTACTTTTGCTAACAGCATTTTTAACGTCGTGACACCATCCTCTAATTGAAGAGAATAGAATCTCGTTGTGCCTTTCTGCTCAACAGAAACAAGCCCAACTTCACGCAAAATTTTCAGATGATGAGAAATAGCAGGACGTGATAAAGTCGATCGCTCCGTAATCTCATTCACACTTAATGGATCGTGTTCACTAAGTAGCATAATAATATCCTGTCTATAGGGATCACCAAGCGCCTGGAAGATTGGTGTGCTTTTGCGAAAAAGTTGGATCGCTTCCTGATGGTCATTTTTCTGATTCATAGCAGAAAGCCTCCTATTTGTTTAAGTGTTTAAACATATAACCTGATTTCAGCATATAGTAATCCTTCTATCCTGTCAATAAACGGTTTCTGTTATGAATAACCTAACTTTTTCAAGACTAACTGATGATTTGGGTTCATTTCTTTAGGTAACTCGTTTAGTGGAAAATATTTCACTTCTGACACTTCATTTCCATCTAGTTTAAAGGCTTCGCTTTCACATTGTCCCTTATAAACAGCAATAACACTATAAACCTCATCTCCATTTGGATATCGGTAATGTAACTCTTCACCAGAGAAAAGAGAAACAAACGTTAACTCCTTAATACCTACTCCTACTTCCTCAAACGTTTCACGTACAGCCGTCTCTTCAAAAGATTCTCCAGGCTCCATAAATCCACCTGTTAATCCCCATAGCTTATTATCTGTTCTCTTCTGTAACAGTAGCCTGCTCTTCGTATGATCAAATAATAAAATCGCAACACCAGGTAGAATTAATGGCCGACTCCCAACTAACGCTCTTATTTGTTGAATATAGTCCATAGTACCTCCTAAAGAATTGAAATCAAACAAAAAGCCTCTCGATCTCTCGAAAAGGCTTTTTATGCGGTGGCAAACGCCCAAACCCAGAAGGCTACACCCCAGATAGCACAAAGAACTAATAAAATAATAAGAAGGCGAATATTTTTATTTCTCATGGTTGTCCATCTCCCCATGTTCTACCGTTTTTTCTTTTCTCTTTAACATATACAAGAAAAACCCAAATAAACCAAATACTACAAAAAATAGCCCTGTTGACATATAAACTAGAATCGACCCTATTTCCATATTTTGTCCACCTTTCTAATTCCGTACTACCCGCTGTATGATAAATAGATGGATAATACTCCAATGACCATCATCGTTATAAAAGGCAGAACAAAGGCCAGGAAAATAACAGCGGATTCTGTTTTATGCTGTTTAATTTTAGATAACAAGAAGCCATTCTCCTTTCACTTTATCAATCACTCAAATAATAGTATAACGAAACTTCACTTCATTACCGTCCATTTTTCTTGAACGTTTCCGTACAATTCTACCATACAGAGCGATTAATCGTGACAGGCATGGTGGATCGCCTGGTGAAGCAGTGCCATCACATGCTGATCATCAGGAGAATAAAAAATACTTGTGCCGGCTCTTCTAAACTTTACTAAGCGTAAGTTCTTCAAAAAGCGAAGCTGATGAGAAACAGTCGATTGAGAAAGATGCAGGGCATCCGCTATTTCACTTACAGCACACTCCCGATCTGCCAATAAATTTAATATCCGAATCCTCGTTGGATCTCCTAGAGCTTTAAAAGTTTGCGAAACAATAAAAAGTGTTTCTTCATCTAGATCTAATTGTTCTTTTGCCACATCTTGCCCTTGATTATCCAAAACGATCCCCTCTCCCTCATTACATGAACAAATATTCATATACCATTCTGTTGCCATTGTATGAAAGACCTTTCACTATTGTCAACTTAGATGGGGAAGCCTGTCACGATTCCTTCACACAAAATGTAGAACCCGCCTTGAGTTAATGGTAAATCCTTTTTACAATAGAGTAAGAAGAAAAAGTAAAGGCTTTCTTATCGTTAGATAGGATGCAAGAAGATGATATGGTATGATGAAAACGGTCAACATTTACTGTCAGGCATTATGATCATAGATGGAGGTGTTCCTAATGTGGGAACAATTAACAAGTACATTTTCGTTTAGTGCTTTATGGAGTCCTGGAATTATGGTAGCAGCAATCGTTATTGCTGGATTCTACTTACTTCTAACAGGACCTTGGAAAAATAGCTTTAAAGACTCAGCACCGATCCCCCTTTACAAAAAGATCTTTTTCTTAATCGGGGTTTTCTTATTTTATCTCGGACTTGGCGGTCCACTATCACTTATGGGGCATTTATTACTCAGCATCCATATGACTGAGATGGCGCTCGTTTATTTAGTCGCTCCACCACTCATGATAGTAGGCACCCCAGCATGGTTGCTCCGTCCACTGCTAAATATCAAAGTGATTCGCAAAATCTTTAAATTTTTCACATTCCCTATTATTTCACTGCTTTTATTTAACGGGTTATTTTCTTTCTATCATATCCCAGAAATCTTTGATTACTTAATGGTGCACTATACGGCTCAGAATTTCTATAAAGCCGCTCTTATCCTGACTGCCTTTGCTATGTGGTGGCCACTTGTTTGTCCAATACCAGAATACGATACGTTATCAGGTGTTAAAAAACTTGGATACATCTTCGCAGATGGTGTCCTACTCACACCAGCATGTGCTCTCATTATTTTCGCAACTACTCCATTATACGCTACATATACAGATCCAACGATTTGGGCAAATGCTATGGGATATTGCGTACCAACCGGCACGACCGTTTCACCTGAACTATTTGACCAATTCAAGCCACTAGGCATCATGGAAGACCAACAGCTAGGCGGCATCATCATGAAAATCATCCAAGAACTCTCATACGGCACCGCACTAGGCTACATCTTCTTCCAATGGGCAAGAAGAGAACGAGAAAAAGACGCCGAAGAACTACAATCACCAGAATTCCGAATCAGTGAGATTTAAACGAAAAGCGGAAGTGGGCGGTTAGGGTCGACAAGCGCTGGAGGCCCATAAAAAGAACACGGTCTTTGTGTTCATTTTATGGGCTGAAGCGATCGAGAACCTGCCCACTGCAGCTAGACACCGAAAAGCGGAAGTGGGCGGTTAGACACGGCAGGCACTGGAGCCTTTTCATTTGAACACGGTCTTTGTGTTCGGATGAAAAGGTGAAGTGACCGAGTGTCTGCCCACTGCAGCTGGATCACCGAAAAGCGGAGACGAGCGTTTAGAAACGGAGATATTGGAGCTCTTGAACTAGAACACACCCTTTGTGTTCTGGTGAAAGAGTGAAATATCGCAGTTTCTGCGAGTCGTAGCTAGACATGAAAAGCGGAGACGAGCGTTTAGAAACGGAGATATTGGAGCTCTTGAACTAGAACACGCCCTTTGTGTTCTGGTGAAAGAGTGAAATATCGCAGTTTCTGCGAGTCGTAGCTAGACACCGAAAACCAAAACCGTCCCGTTCAAAAAGCCATGAAGCACTTTGCTTCATGGCTTTTGTTATTGCATACCCTTCCGTCTTAACAATTGTCGTAATCCGCCCCCAATTACTACCCCAATAACAATACCTATAATAGCAACAAAGGTCGGTGGAATAACAAAAGGCTCTGTTCTTAAATTCGATACAATCACAGCCACCGTAGAAAAATACGCTCCACATACAAAGGGTAAAGACAGGTAATCACCTGGTAGTTTCCCTGCTTTTTCAATAGCACCTAGATAGCTTTCATAAATCGCAAACATGTAAACACAAGGATAAAACATAGCCCATTCATAATTTGTAACTGAAATTGCCTGGACGGACTTACCTTGAAAACTATAGAGAATATTCATATTAAGATTTGCATTCACATTGATCAAAAACTCAAGCCCAATAAAAAAAGCACCTCTTATGTAATTCTTATTAATGATTTGTCCAAACCCGGGAAAGGCAATACTCCACAAGAGAACTTCAATTGGATTTACTTTTCTGTTCATCCCATCACCAGCTTCTTATTGTCTCAGCTACACTTTTACCTTTTCCATATTACTGGTATTTCATCCAACTCTCATGGAATTATTTTCAGAAGTAGCACCCTTCTTTTTGATCCATACTACGGATATAAGAAAAAGAAAGGAGAATTGACTATGTTAACAACGAACCAACTTCGTTCATATAAGAAAATGATTCAAGAACGCATCCTGGCTCTTAGTGATGAATTAGATGAAAACGATGAATTTGGTGTTTCTCAATCTTTTGCTCAACATTCTACAGGTGAACTATCCAATTACGATAATCACCCTGGCGATACGGCGACAGAATTATATGAACGCGAGAAAGATCTATCACTAAATGAACATGCAAAAACAGAATTAGCAGAACTGACAAAGGCCCTTGAACGAATTGGAAATGGAAAATATGGCATATGTGAAGTTTGTGGAAATGATATTTCCACAGAAAGACTCGCTGCCCTTCCAACAGCTTCAACATGTGTAGAACATAGTCCATCACAAAAAACATCAGACAGAAGACCAGCAGAAGAAGGTGTACTTGGTAATTCCTTCGAGGAACATGTAAACGACTCTAACGATGCTACCTTTTTTGACGCTGAAGATTCATGGCAACGAGCTGCGAAGTATGGAACATCCGAAACACCTTCAGACTTTAACGCTCAGGAAATGAACTATGACAAAATGTATATTGATTCCAATGAGCCTGTCGGGTATGTCGAGGAAATCGAATCATTTTTATCAGCCGATCTAGATGGCAAACCATCTGGAGTGATTCCAAATCAACGTCATGAACGTTATGAAGACTTACTGGATGATCATGACCATAAGGCAAGTCAGGGTACAATCGAAGATAGTGACCTCATCTAAATAAGACAGCCCTAAAAACAGGCTGTCTTATTACATTTCTTCTGGTGCATGTAGTCCTAACAATCGCAAGCCTTCTTGTAAAACAATGGATACGGCTGACACTAGTTGCAGTCTCGCTTGTTTACAGGATGGGTCATCTAAGATACGAATCTGTCCATAGTATTTATTAAAAGAACGTGAAAGGTCAAGGACAAACTTTGCGATTTGAGAAGGGTCGTATTCAGCTGCTGCTCTTTCAATTACATTTGGAAAACTAAGCAGCTTTGTGACAACTGACCAGGCTTCTTCATCTTCGAGACCTTTTATATGATCATTGGAATGAAAATCCCCTTTGCGTAGAATAGAACAAGCACGCGCATGAGTATATTGCACGTACGGACCAGTTTCACCCTCGACACGTAGCATGTCTTCAAGTGAAAACTCTATATCATTTCGACGATCATTCTTTAAGTCATGAAACAAAATGGCCCCTACCCCAATTTGTTCAGCAATCGCGTTTTTATTTTCTAAACTAGGATTTTTGGTTTCAATATTTACTTTTGCAAGCTCGATTGCTTCAGTCAACACTTCTTCTAGCAATACTACTTTCCCTTTTCTTGTCGACATTTTCTTTCCATCTTTTAACATCATTCCGAAGTTAATATGGTGCATTTGATCTGCCCAATCGAATCCCATTTTCTTTAGTACTTCAAATAATTGTTTGAAATGTAGACTCTGTTCATTTCCTACGACATAGAGAGCCTTACTAAATCCATATGTTTCATAGCGATAAATGGCTGCAGCGAGATCACGGGTTGCATAAAGTGTGGCGCCATCTTTCTTCTTAATTAGACATGGTGGTAAGCTCTCTCCAAGTTCTACTACCATGGCGCCACGAGATTCAACTAAGAGATTTTTTTCTTCAAGTAGATCAATGACACTCTGCATTTTATCATTATAAAATGCTTCCCCATTTGTTGAATCAAAGGTAATCCCCATAAGCTCATAAATTCGATCAAACTCTTTAAGAGATTCTTCACGGAACCATCTCCATAATGAAACGGCTTCTGGGTTACCTTCTTCTAATTCTTTAAATGCCTTACGTCCTTCATCTTCAAGACCATTATCTGATTCCGCTTTTTCATGAAATGTAATATAGAGCTTAAGGAGTTCTTTAATCGTTTGCTCACGAACCTTTTGCTCCTCCCCCCACTTTCGGTAGGCCGTTATCAATTTGCCGAACTGAGTTCCCCAGTCCCCAAGATGATTAATGCGAATGGGGCGATAGCCGACTTTTTCAACAATTAGCGCTAATGAATTTCCAATAACGGTTGAGCGTAAATGGCCCATTGAGAAGGGCTTCGCTATATTAGGTGAGGAAAGATCAATCGTCACGGCACCTCCCTTTCCTACATTAGAAGCACCGTACTCACTTCCCTCACGTACAATGCGACTTATTACTTCAGTACTAACCATTTTTTTATTAAGAAACACATTAACATAAGGCCCAACAGCTTCTACTTTTTCAAAGGCTGACTCATGAATGTCAGTAACAAGCTCCTTCGCAATTTGATGAGGAGCCATTCGTTTCACTTTGGCAAGATCAAAGCATGGGAAGGCATAGTCACCTAAAGAGTCATGCTTAGGCAGTTCAATTCGCTGCAGAATATTAAGAAAGCTCACTTCTTCTTCACATGCTTGATAAAGTTGTTGTGCAAATAATTCTTTGTAATTCATACATTCCCTCCTATTTGTATATCCATTTGCCTATAAAAAAATCTCCGTCTCTATAAAAGAGACGGAGATGAATTCCGCGGTACCACTCTGATTGCTCAATAAAACGATTTGAGCCTACTTCACTCTATAACGGGGAGTCCGACTGCTTCTACTTAATTCAAAACAGTGTCTTGAAAGTCCGGTTCATGCCTGCTAAGGTTCCTAGCTCTCACCATCCCCGGATCGCTTTATCCGTATACAAACACTACTCTCTTTCGCATTGACGATACAATATTAGTCTTATTATAGCCGACTTCCATATAAATTCAACCACTTATTTTATAAGTCCTTTTTCAGATTCAGAATATCCATTTTTTTCACCATCAGCAAAACCTTCCTGATACCCTTCTCGATAAATGGATGTTAAGTACATGGAAATCAGCTGTCTTACTTTTGGCTCTACGTTCACGACCTCTAAATGCTTCATACACCGATCAACTGCCAATTTTTCCTTTTGAACATTTTTAATCGTCATCGTTAGAACCACCTTCCGGATAAGTTATCCGTATTATACACCACCTTAACAATGTATTTGCACTCATTCGACAAGACTCGATTTGAATTATGTTAAAACCCTACAAAAGACCAGTAAACGACGAGAACAATCACGGGATAACAAAGACTATAGACCTATCACAAGGCATTTATAACTCTTTTAAATCATTCATGAATGATTCATTTCAATTCGTATACATAACTTCTCAATTATTATAACAACCTATACCTAGCTAATTTTATTGAGGAGGGTGCATTGTGAGACGAAGTAAACGAAAATCAATTCGAAATGAGTCCTACCAAATTCCAACTGCTACTGAATCACATGATGCATACTATTCTCTTGAAGAGAACAAAGAATATATAAAAGCAAAATTTCATAATACAGAAGATATCAAATTCAGAAATATTACGGTTCAGGATGTGAAATGCCTACTTGCTTATTTAGATCCTTTAGTTGATGAAGAGAAGCTACAAAGAACGATTATGAAACCATTATTTGAGACAAACCAGTTAAACATCGAGGATACAGTCACATCAAAGGAATACCGGCGATCAAAAAATTTAAATGAAGCTATTACAGGATTAACAAAAGGATTTGTCGTTCTACTAATAAACGGACAAGTACATTTTTATTTACTAGAAGCTTTCTCAGGAAATTCTAGAGCAATATCTGAGCCAATTAATGAGCAAGTCGTTCGCGGTTCACATGAAGGTTTTGTCGAAAATATTATGCAAAACCTACAAATGCTTCGTAGAAGAATTGAGAATCCTAACCTTGTGATTAGGTTCTTTAAAGTTGGTAAAACAACAGACACGAAAATAGCTGTTATTTACTTACAGCACCTTACAAACCCTGATCTTATCGCAGAAATAGAAAAAAGAATCACATCAATTAAAACGGATTCCATTCAAACGCCTGGCTATGTAGAGGAGTTTATTGAGGATGCACCATTCTCTCCATTCCCCCAAATGCTAAGTACGGAACGACCTGATAGAATGACTGCTCACCTCATGGAAGGAAGAGTCGGTCTCCTAATGGAAGGAAGCCCTGCAACTTTAATTTTTCCAGTAACTTTTTTTGCCTTTTATCAATCGCCTGAAGACTACAACAGCAGATGGTATATTGGATCTATCTTAAGACTCATAAGAGTAGCCAGCTTTATTTTTGCATTAGGGTTGCCTTCATTATACATCGCCACCGTATCTTTTCACCCAGAGGTACTACCTGCCGAGTTAATCTTAAATATTAAAAGCTCGCTTGAAAACGTTCCATTCCCACCATTACTAGAAGCTTTAATTATGCAAATTATTCTTGAATTATTGAGAGAAGCTGCTATACGACTACCAGGTCCTATTGCACAAACAATTGGTATTGTTGGGGGTTTAGTTATTGGGACTGCGATTGTAGAAGCTAACCTTGTATCGAATATGATGATTATTGTCGTCGCACTGACGGCTATATCATCCTTTGCAGTTCCATCGTATGAAATGAGTATGTCAATCAGGCTGCTTGGTTTTCCACTCATGCTCCTTTCTGCAGCATTTGGATTTATTGGGCTTGTCTTCGGATTATCCATCATTTTAATCCACTTATGTGGTTTAGAAACTTTCGGCACACCTTATTTCTCCCCGCTTGCACCATTTCGTTTCAACGAACTAAAAGATTCTGTTATTCGCCTTCCAAGATGGTTACTCGGTAGGCGACCGTCAGACGTTCGTGCACAGCATGGAACACAGGAGTGGGTCTCAAGAAGGTGGAAACAAAATGAAGACGAGTAGCAAAATTAATTCGGCGCAGCTTTTTTTCATCATATTCCAAACACAAGTTGGCGTAGGCGTACTCTCTCTTCCCTCTTCCTTATATGCAGGAGCTGGAACTGATGGCTGGATTACTCTTCTTGTTACTGGTGTTGCTATCCAACTAATTATTTTTATACTTTACTTTTTGAGCAACCGTTTCCCATCATTAACGCTTTTTGAATATGGGCCTAAAATCATTGGCAAATATGTAGCATTCGTCGTCTCACTTCTTTACACACTATTCGCTATTTCAACAGCGGTCATTGTATTGGAATTGTTTGAAACCACAATAAAAACTTGGATCTTATTTCGAACACCCATGATTGTCATCTTTTTATTGCTGACGATTAGTGGCACTTACCTTGCTATTGGCAGAATCAAAGTAATGGGGAGATTTTATCAGTTTGTTTCAGTTCTAATTATTCCTCTGATCATTATGGCCGCCTATACTTCAAAGGACGCGGATATTCGTTATATCTTGCCAATTGGTCAAAATGGCGTAGGAACAATCCTAAAAGCAACACAGCAAGGGATAGTATCCATGCTGGGTTTTGAAATCGTATTATTCATTTACCCTTACGTTCAAACAAAAGGGAAAGCAGCACTAAAAAGCTTAACACTGGCTAATATAGCAGTAACATTATTATATAGCTTTTTAACATTTGCAACGTACGTCTTTTTTAGCCCTGCTCAGCTTGAAATGATTCCTGAACCCCTCGTGTATATGTTAAAAGGTGTATCCTTTGTAATTGTGGATAGAGTGGATCTCCTTTTTCTTTCGATCTGGATCGTTTCTGTTATGACTTCCTATGTATCGTATATATATATTGCAGGAAGAGGCATTCAATATTTAACAAAAAGAAAAAAACTACTGGTCCCATTTTGACTGCCGCCTTTATTGCACTGTTTTTCTCAATGTTTTCACATGATCGATATACTGTGGAAATGATTTCTAGTTATCATGCGAAAGCAAGTTATTTTTTTGCCCTTGGCTTCCCTCTCCTGCTTTTGCTCATTAGTCTTTTATTTAAGAAGAAAGAGGAGTCACGATGAAAAAACTAAAACATCTTTCCATCATTTTTTCGCTCAGCCTGTTATTTCTGACCTCTTGCTGGGATCAGGAACTTTTAAAAGAATCGAAGCTGATTTATGGGGCTGGATTGGATTATGAGAATGAAAATGAAATTCGCACAACGTTCGCCGTTCGGAACCTTGGTATTCCAGTTAGTCAAGGGGGCGTATACTCTAATCGTATTATTTCCGTTTCAGGGTCTTCACCAAGAGATACGCGAATTAAAGTGGATCGAGTTTTATCAAAGCAAGTAACAGCTTCAAAAAATCAGCTCATTCTCTTAGGGAAAGAGATAGCCAAAAAAGACATTGACCACATTTTTGATGTCCTGTACAGAGATCCAAAAGGTCCACTAGACGCTAGAGTCGGAGTTGTCGATGGACGAGCCGAAGACATGTTAAATTTAGACCATATTGGCGATACTCTCATTACAGAATTTATGTCAGATCTTATTAAAGGTGCTGAAAATAAAACAGAAGCCCCGCGAATGACGATCGAAAAAACATTTCGTTATTCTAAAGATGTTGGACAAGATTACGCCCTTCCATATATTAGTTTCAACAAGGATGTGGGCGCACCTGAAATAAACGGAATTGCTTTATTTCATCACGCCAACTATACAGGAGTTGTTCTTCCTCCAATAGACGCAACCTTACTACTCCTTATGGCTGATAGGAAAAGTAAAAAAGCAAGTATTACAGAAAATATTGGTGAAGAACACAATGAAGGTTTTCTCACCAAAACCGTTACTATAAACGTCCGAAATGCCAAAGCATCTAATGAATATTCTTTTCAAGATCAACAATTAAATAAAGGCGTTATCAATCTTGAAATAAGAGGAAATGTAGAAGAATATCCTCAAAACCATCTGTTTAAAGAAGGAATGGTACATGATATTGCAGATGAATTATCCACACGGTTAACAAAAAGAGCGAATGATATTCTTCATAAACTTCAAGAAGCCAACTGTGACTTCCTAGGTATTGGTCGTGATTTAAATGCTTATCACCACAAAGCATGGAATGAAAAACAGTGGGATAATGACTATCCAAAACTAGATCTTCAGGCAAACGTAAAGGTAAAGATCGCTGAAACAGGAATAATTAAATAGAAAGAGAGTAAGCGCACAACGCTTACTCTCTTTCTATTTGCTTCATCTCTTCAATCGCCGGTTCTTTGGCACCATACCAGGAATAGGCGACTTCATAATATTCCCCTTCATCCACAAGGTTCCAGGCCATTTCATCTTCAACCAAAAGTTCAATGGCCTCTCCTTCTCCTTCAGGCTGAACAAAAACATAGAAATGATGATCTGTGCTTTCCTTCTTAATCACTTCACCATGTTCAATATGTTTTTCATGAACATAGGTATACTTTCCAATTAAAAAAAGGCTAACAAGTACGACGATACTCGCAATCGATATATTTAATGCTCTCTTTCTATTCATAGTGCCTCCGTATTGAACATGTTTAGTATTAAGTTACCACAAACATTAGTATTTTAACAAAGTTAGATTAGGATGTTTAATGATTTTTTCACACGGGTACCATTTATTATAAGAGACGATACAAGGAGGAATTACAAATGGCCAAGAATTCTCAATACCAACCAATTCATGAGAGTGGTTTCTCACTAAGTGATGCTCAAGAAGTAGCTTATGCGAAAGAATTTAAGAAAGCAGATATTGCAGGCGGAATTCGTAAGCCTAAAGTGAAAAGGGCAAAGAGCGAAAATCCTGATCTACTTAAATAATGACTCTAAGGAGCCATGCTGATTGCATGGCTCCTTATTTATGCAGTATTTAGACTTCATCAAACCTTTTTCACAAATGCGTCGTACCCATTCTTTTTCAATTTCTGGCATAATTGATCAGCGCTAGCCTTCTCCTTATAAGCGCCGGCCTGGACGTAATACAGTGACTGTGGAAGCGCACCTTTTAAATACCGCACGGCCGCAAGTACAGCTTCCTCAGCGAGCTGAAGGCGATAGGAACGAGCCTTTAATTTTTTTACATCCGACGAAGAATCCAAAAAGCCGTATTCAATTATTACTGTCTCTACATCTCCAGTCAATCGATGCATGTAGTAGTAATCTTTTCTATCCGCTCCTTCTCTAGAGAATACCCTTCGCAATCCCATCCCGGCTTTTTTCAAACCTTCTGCTATACTGCCTGCCAAATCACTCTTTGCGTAAATTGAATGAATAACTTCAGCCCCACTTCCTCCTCCCGCATTATAATGGTTACTCAAACAAATCGAAGCACCTGACCCTTTCACAAGTGCAGAACGCTTTTCAGAAGATAGATCAATATCTGTCGTTCTTGTGATCGCACACGGTATGCCAAGATTCTTCAAAAACTCATATTGATGAAGCGCTACTTCCATAGTCCAATCCTTCTCTTTCACGCCATTCGCCACCGCTCCTGGATCATTCCCGCCATGTCCTGCATCAATGATAATCACTTTTCATTCCCCCTCTATTCCTTTTTCGTATCGATTATTCTCGATACCAATCGCTGCCTCCTTATGCTATATATCGAATTGAAAAAGATAAAAGGGGCATTAACAGATAATTTTTACAAATTCTGCAACCTTTCTTTTGATCCTTCGTCTTAATAGGAAAGGTCTTAGTTTCAATTGCTATTCAGTGCCAACCCTAAATGACCTTCGAAGGATGATGATATGAACGATAATTCCCCTCTTAAACTTAATGCAGATTTCTCTACCTATACAACACTGCAAAAAACAGAGTTAGTCGAAGAATTAATGGATCAATACGGCGAAGCTCTGCTAAGACTGGCTTATACTTATGTAAAGGACTGGGGTAAAGCAGAAGATATCATACAGGAGGTTTTTCTGACTTGCTTTTTAAAGATAAATACCTTTCGAGGAGAAGCTTCTCTAAAGAACTGGCTTTATCGCATTGCGATTAACCGTTGTCATGACTATGTACGAAGCTGGTCTTTTAAAAACATCATTCCAAGTAACATGATCTTAAATTTCTCTAAGAATCATCAGCCTTCCCCAGAACTTATTGCGATAACAAAAGAAGAATCTTATATGTTACGCCAAACGATTTTACAACTTCCATTAAAATATCGTGAAGCATTTATTCTCTACTATCATGAAGATTTATCCATTAGGGACATTAGTTCACTCCTTGACACAAAAGAGGCAACTATAAAATCCAGATTGCACAGGGCTCGTCGCCTTCTTGAATCAAGACTGAATAATGAAAGTGAGTGAATGAAAAATGAACCAAAATAGATTAAAAGAAAAAGTGAAAGAATCTTTATTCATTAAAGAGCATTTAACAGAAAGAAAAAAAGAAAGAATTATGGAAAATATCCTTATTGCTCATTACGCTGACCATAAGAAGAAACGAAGCACCTTTCTAGAATTGGTTGGATTTGCGGTCTGTTTGGCACTACTTATGACAGTCACTCTCACAGTCATTGATATTGATTTGGATCCTCCTATAAAACATGAAGCTTCTAACAAACTACAAGAGGCCCCATACGTAAGTGCAGCTTATATGAAGCGGGCATCAGAAATTGCTCAACGTGACCTAGATATTCTCGATGTAACCTATTTCTCAATGGATAAAACGATCTATCTGGATATCATGGTGTCAGACAGTTTTTCAAATAAAAAAATGAAGGAACTAACAATACAATATTTGGAGGTGTTATCTCATTTATATCAATTGAAAAATGATCAACTGGGGGAAATATGGGATTATTATCATTTAGAAATTACGATTAAACCAAACAGCGATTACCCTTCTTTAGCCTTTATGGATGAAGAAGATAGTACCTTTTTTCTTAAAGGTTCTAAGAGGATAAAGGAAGCAAGTATGAGTTGGTCCTCTCCATCTAATTAACTAACCTGTATGAATTTTTATCCGCTACTCGTAGATCATAGTAACGTTGTAAACAATCATAAAAGAAAAAGCACAATCTTGAATTGTGCTTTTTCTTATCTACTTGCCGTTTTCCTCTCCATCATTTCGCCATGATTATGAACAAAAGAAAAGGAACTTGAATCGATCTCTGTCTTTGTTTCAGGAAGTTCAACATTCTTCATCCTTCTACTATACGACTGCTTATCTAACACTTGCTTGAAGCCTTCTAAAACAAAATTCAGTGCCAGTATGACAAGAACAAAACATAGGATGGGAATCAACGGAATCCATGTTTCATATGAAAGGAATCTAAAGGTGGATCCAATTAACCCTGACCATTCTCCAGAAACCGAGCGATATTCATCACCTAACATAGGGTCTGGATTAAAGAACGTTCCACCAAAAAACAACTTCAACAATCCAAGATGTAGCAAAAGAATCAGAACGTTAACAATTTGCTGAAGAAAAATAATCATCATTCGTGGTCCTAAGTGTGGTAGTACATGCTTTGAAAGAATATGTCTTCTAGAGCCTCCTAACGTTCGTGCTCCTTCAATAAATTCTCTACCCCGAATGGCGTTCGTTTCATTTGAAATAAGAATCGTCGTTGTAGGAATAGCGACCGCTGTCAAGATAATCACTTCAAAAACCATGCGTTCAGTGAAAGAGTATGAAAACGTTCCTTCCATCCCGTTTTCCATTAATACTCCATGGAGAATAAAGTAACATAATAACGAAATAGGGATATACTGCATCGCATCCACCACTCCAGCTGTGCTTCTAAGCGTTCGGCGAAAATAAGTCCCTCCAATTACACCTGCAACAAACGATAACGCCATTCTCATTGAAGCAACAAGAAAGGCAATTCCAATTGTATATTTCGCACCAATGATAATTTGCTCAAACAAATGGTAGCCGAACTTATCTGTACCAAATGGAAGAACTTGTACAGGTGAAAGAGGCGATCGGTCAATTAAATTTCCATCGTCGTCATAAAGCATAAACGTTTGAGGAATGTCATCATGGTAAACGAGCGAATAAAAAATACTGCTACCTAGTAAGAGAACGATAATGATCATTCCGAACATAAACATTGGATTTCGCAACGCACTTTTCAACATCCTTCTTCCCTCACTTCCGAACTATAGTAACGCTTCTTCTTTTGAAACTTGCTCCGCTACAAACTGGTAAAGTGTCAACGCCAAGAAGATAGGGATAAAAAGACATAAAGCGCCTACCGTGAAAATTTCTGGCGTAGGATGTTCATACATAAAGCGGATTAATCCGTTCAAATTGAAGACGAATTCCATAATAAATAAATTAGATAACGTAAACCAGACAATGGAGCGCGAATGGAAGTAAATCGATAAAATCGCATTCCGAAAAACATGGACAAGGAAAATGACTGTTGATTGCACGCCTTTCGTTCGCGCAAGCTCAACATAAGGCTTTTCAAATTCCTCTTCGAAAACTTGCATCATAATTCGGTAGAATAGGAAAGCTGGTAATATAGATAGCACTAATATAGGCATCGTATAAATTCGTTCATATGCTGCAATATCCATTAACAAAATATCGGTTTTTTTATAAAACCAGATGATTCCAATTTGAACAATTACGAGAATAAATACATCTGGAAAAGATTCAGTTAGAAACGCAAATCGTTTAAACCATTTTCGCATAGGAGGCGTAAATCTGTAGGTAACGTATGTAAAAACAAATCCTACAACAAACGAAAGAAATAAGGCACTGAATAAAATGACTATGGAATATGTCGCATAATCAAAGACCTCTGGGAACAATTGATAATTCGCATTCCCAGAGCGAAACATTATATCTTGATAGTGGATCAACTCCTCTAATGTCTTAACTAATCTCTTCAAATATCCAGAAAAATCAAGCTTCATGCCATTGAATAACCCCGGTAACGCCCCTAGTAACAGCACACCAATAAATGCAGTAATAAACTTAAGACTAGTTCGAACAGCCTTATTCTCCATACGGTATCCCCCTAATGAATTCAATTTTCCTTCATAGCTGATCGTGTAGGTTTCTTGATTTAACTTAGTCTATCTTAAAGACGGAGCAAATAAGTAAAAGTTTCAGATAGAGCATAAAGAATCATTTTTTATTACATGTGATGAAACTCCCCCCTGCCGAATACGCTGTTAACAGCGCACTTTCGAAAGGAGGCCTCCCTTAAACATGTCTACCTCACTTGAGATAATCCGGAAAACAGAAGGCATTAAACGTCTTGATCTGTATATAAGAGAGTTGATTCAGCATGATGCAAAATTAGCCATTTCACGCATCAATGACGAGGACCTCACTTATCCCACTCTCTATGTCTTATCAAAGGTTATTCGCGAACACAGTCTCACAAAGAACTTATCAGATCGGAATAAAGTAGCTTTGTCCATCCAAAGAGATATCCTTGCTACAGAACGTACACCAGCAACTCCTTTTCCATATTCAGTCTGCGATCTTCCACAGTTCATTCACTCTGTACTCAGATGGATGGTCGAAACTGGGAAAGAGGATAAACTGAATGCTCGTTATCGACTTGTTATTGACCGCGCTGCTGGGCTATTGACAACCATCTATCAAAACCCGGAAGACCTCTCCCTTGTTTCAGAACTATTATTCAAGAGAAACAGCGAGGGCCACTCTACACATTACTTAACATGGTCTTATTTTTCTTCACGAAACATGTCTAGTCTCCTCCCTATTGGTGAAAAACTATTATCTTCTCATGAAGAAGAAGTTGAGTTTGCAAGAGAACTGCTTCATTTCATTTCCGGTTTAGAAGAAAGCTCTGATCAGTATGCCTATTTTAGGGGTTGGTATGAAGAGAACCTCCCATACCTTCTTCATAATGAAAATAGCTATGAATTAACAGCTGAACTTTCACCTTATATTATCGATCACTACACAAAATACCGTGAACATCATTCAAACACTTCATCGGAATACCATCGAGATAAAGGATTTCATACGTTAACCGAAGATGAAAAAGAAGATCTTGCCAACTTCTCCTATCAAATGAGAAAAAGATCTCGAAACAAATGGAAGGAGTGGATCAATCGACCTCTCGATGCCCAATTGACGCTCATTGAGGAGGTTCATCATGATTACTATAGGAGGTAATAGTTTAAATAAAGACGATGCGATAAACGCTGGTATCGTACGACCTCTTGAACAAACGATACTTCATGTCATGTATGCAAGTCCCTATACGTATTCCTATCGCTCGATGGATGCCTTATTATTTGAAATTCGATTTAGAGTAGCCATCACAGACAGTTCACGTGAACTTTACTATAGCGGTGTTCAATTTGCAGACTTTTATCGATCGCGATGTAACCCTATGTTCTGGAACCTCCTCCCAGATGGCGCCTTTCAATTAAAAATGGGCGTTCCGGCATCTGAAGCAATACTCGATATTTACCGAAATGGGAGACTATATGCGTTTGAATGCGCCACCGCTATGATTATTATTCTCTATCACGCAGCAGTCAAAATGCTCCCTCCCGCACAGTTTAATCGACTTTTTTCAAACATACGGCTTTGGGGATGGAAATACGATCAAGATTTGCAAATCGTTCATAACATTCCTCCTGACTACCTTCCTGGGGATATTCGATATGTAAAAAATCCTGACGTGAATCCTCTTACGCCAGAATGGCAAGGTGAGAATGTTGTAGATTTAGGGGACGGTACTTTTTTTGGACACGGTTTAGGCTTTCGAACCGTTGAAGGTATGATTGAAGCCCTTGCATTAAGAAGACGGCCGGGTGCGACGCGGATGCCTTATTTAATGCTTCCTGCTACTAGACCTGGGTTTTCCTACTTGTATCAATTCTCATCCAATAGAAAAGAAGGAACAACGCCTATTATGTTGTTCGATGACACCTTACAGCGATCAACAATGTCAATTGATGAATATGAAGAAAAGCATGAAGAACTTCTAAAAAACTTCATAACGATACGAATTGGAAATAGCTCTTGAATAAAATCAGGCTAACTCCCGGGTCATAAGCCCTCCACCCCGTTTTCACATATGCATATGGTAAAGTAACGGGTGGTGAACGCATTGAAAGAATTCCCTGAAATTCAAACTGAACGCCTTGTTTTAACAGCACTTAAAGAAGAAGATCGTAGTTCACTTTTTTCCATATTCGCAGATCCACTTGTCACCTATTATGATGGTGGAAAAGTTATGAAAACCTCTACACAGGCCCTTCACTATATACGTGCTTTCAAAGATACCACATCGATATCTTTGACCAATACAATACGTTGGGGTGTCCGATTGAAGACCTCAAACAAATTAATTGGTACGGCAGGTTTCCAAAACTGGGATCGCACCTCTTCTAAAGCAGAAATTGGTGCCATTCTGTCTCGAAATTACTGGAGCGGTGGTTATGGAGCCGAAGCAGCAAAAGCCGTTATAGAATACGGTTTTGAACAAATGAAACTTCACAAAATTTATGCGCAAACAATAGAAGACAACCGTGCCGCTGTTAAGCGTTTAGATGAGCTTGGCTTTCATGAAGAAGGACGCTTTATAGATCACGTCTATTTAAGAAATCAGTATTATCATGTGCTCGTTTATTCTCTATTCCAATAAAATCTAATAGGTAATTTCCTTACTTCCGCTCACACTCCTTAAATGTGCAAAAAAAAACGCTTCTTCAGATAATACCTGAAGAAGCGTTTCTTTATACTTGTTTACTAGGCGGTGGAGACATAAATGCAGCAATTGTACCGAGAATTGGAAAGATAAGTATAATCAATAATATTTCTGTATACCCTCCAAAAACGTCAAAAGCAATACCAAATGGAAGTGGTCCAAAAGCAGAGCCTATGACCATCGTCGTTGTCGCAATTCCTTTAATACTCCCTAGATGTTCCCTACCAAAATAATTCGGCCATATAATGTTTAATGTAATCCGTTCAATACCTCCAATCATTCCCCAAAGAACGGCAAACACAATAGCAAGTAAATAAGTATGCACCTGAGTTAACAATAAGATAAATACCATTTGGCCAATAAACGATAAACCAAGAACAATATGAACGTTCACGCGCTCGAGAATAAATCCAGAAGCCATTGTGACAGGGAAGCCAACAATCGCCATGATACTCAATATGATGGCAGCTGTACTTCCTGGTACACCTTGCTCACCTAGAATAGAAAATAAGTGAAAAGTTAAACCGGTATTGACAAGTGCAGGAATACTAACGCAAAAAAGAATAAACCAAAATGCTCTCGTTCTCATCGCTTCTTTCACAGTCCAATTCGTTTCGAAGCCCTCTTCTTGCTCCTCTTCTTCCATTTTCTCTTCTCGACGTTGTGCAAGTCTTTTCTTCGAAATAGCATTATCAGGAAGAAGTCCGATGTCTTCAGGTTTATTTTTAACAATAAAAAACACAACAGGTAGAAAAATAACAATGAGTGCGAGTCCAAGTATTCTCCAGGCACTTTCCCATCCAAACGTTGTAATTAGCCATGTATTAAGTGGAGGAAAAGAAGCTGAGCTTAAAAAACCACCAATAGCCATAAAGCTAAGTGCTCGCCCACGCTTTACTACAAACCACTGAGGCACAAGTGTATTCGGAATTAACGTCATTGAACCTTGTCCGAATAAACGAAGCATAAAAAAACCAATAAATAGCATGACAGGTCCAATAACAAAGCTATTCCAAAAACATGCGACTGCTAGCAAAGCCCCCATTATGAGCATCATTCGCCGCTGTCCATGTTTATCTACTAATCTCCCTACAACAAATAACAATAGTCCAGCCGCCAGCGTAGCAGAAGAATAAATGCCTGATACAAGCGATCGTCCCCAGCCAAAATCTTGAATATAATAGTCAATGAACACAGATACGGCGTAAGTTTGACCTGGTCCTGAAAAAAAGACGCCAATGGCTGCTGCCATCACAATATACCATCCATAAAAAAAGGATGAGTTTTGCTGCTTCGAAAATAACTGCATCCAATAACTCCTCTCAAGCTGTCATTAAATAACATTCTATCGAAGAAAAGCTAAATACTAAAACACTTTGCTTTGTCATCCATATATCGTTATTTTGATTCATTCCTACAACCTCAAAATAGATTGTTCTATTTCTTTTTGTAATCTTGCTGTAACCTTTTAAGTAGATATATCGTTTTAATAAATAGAAGAAGGAGGGCTGAAGAATGGATAAGACATTTGAACGTTTATATGATCGCTACCACACGAACTTATTTCAATTTTTATTCTATATGGTAAAAAATAGAGCAATTGCGGAAGAGTTAGTGCAAGAGGTTTATATTAACGTGCTACATTCTTATGACAAGTATGAAGAACGCAGCAATGAGAAGACATGGTTGTTTGCCATTGCGAGAAATATAGCCATTGATTATTTACGTACACACAATCGAAGAACCTCAAGGTGGCTTAGTAAGTTCGATTTTAACAAGCAGCAGCCAACTGATGAATCTCCACTTCCGGAAGAAATCCTACTTCAAAAAGAAGAAGTGCAAGCCATTTATAAATGTTTAAGAGAATGCACACTTGATCAGCAACAGGTGCTAATTCTTCGCTACATTCAAGAGCTGTCGATAAACGAAACAGCCGAAATATTAAATTGGAGTGTTAGTAAAGTGAAAACAACTCAGCATCGGGCTATTAAAGCGCTCCGCGATCTAGTAGATGATCCATCCAAAAACCAACTAAAGGGGGTCTTATGATGAGTGATCGAACAAAATCCCTTCTTTCTCAACTACCTGAAGTCAAAGATCATAGAAGCAAAGAATCGATCTATCACAACATCGAGAAAAAAAAGAATGAACAATCACAAAGACATCGAACAAAGAAGAAAACGCCATGGATTATTCCCAGTATTGCCGCTATTGTGGTCCTATTCCTGGCCGTTCTAATTACGCCTGGTCTCTTCAATCAAAATGATAACTCTACTAATATGGCCATTACACAATCAGACTCAAACAATTCAGATACAGCAAACTCTTCAGCCTCAGGAGATGATTCAAAATCTGAAAGCACAACAATAGCACCTACAGATGAGAAATCAGATCAAACGAGTGATACTGTTAAGGAAGAGCCGCCAACACTCACAAAAGAACCGACTACTTTTGACAGCTACATTCCAGCATTTCAGCAGTCTGAAGGAGCAAACGTTGTCGTTTCTTTCCCAGATCCTGAAAACTTACTTCTCGTTCCGCTTTCATTTACTTTAGATGAAAACAAAAGCATACAAGAAAACTTAGAAGAAATTTTATCTACTTTTGATGTTTCGGAATTTGGTCTTGAACGCTCACCACTAGTTGATGCAACTCTAGATTTGATTGATACTGATGGAATTAAAACACTCATAGTTAGCTTCAAAGAGTCTGGTGATAGCCTTTCATCGACGGAATCAATTATGATAAACGATAGTGTTCAACAGTTAGCGAAAAGTCTCGGTGCCGATCAAATCAATTGGCAAACGAATGGAGAGGAAGGCTACACTCTCGGAAATTTCGGTTCAGCTGACACGACAGTGAATCAAAAACCTTCTCCATATTACCTATATGAATCAAGTTCTGAATTACGTTTTCTCGTAAAAGGACCATCCCTTTCAGGTGAAGAAGGTGCTGAACTCGATGTCGCTCTCTCGCTTATGAAAGAAGGCGATCCTAACGTGCCCTATTATATGCCAGCGATCCCTCCTAACGTAGACATCTATTCATTCGACGGAGACGGTGCTGAAGCAACAATTACCTTTACGGAAGAAAGTGAATTTCAATCAGAAGAGGAAGCGATGCAAACAATCGAAGCCATAATGCTTACTGCTTCTCAATATAACTATCAGACGATTCGTTTTGAGAACACTGGCTTTGATCAAATCGGTGGATATTCACTCGATCAATCCCTAACCATTCCTTCTTCTCCCAACGCTATTTCGAGATGAAAATAAACAAAACACCCGGCAATTTATGCCGGGTGTTTCGTTTATCTAGTAATCTCTTCCACTATATCTGCAGAAGACATATCCGTTTGAAGTTCATATTCACCTGGCTGAACTGCCATTTCTTTGTCCATGTCTCGAAGCGATTTAATAAAATCATCCGATTTCTTTACTAGCTTCTTGTCTTCTAGACTTTGAGCAACTTCCTGACTAGTCATTCCTTCCTTAATAGTAAAGGTGATTTTCTCAGGTTGATCAGAGACTTTTTCTTTCTCTGCCTTTTCTTTTGGAGCCTGATTTTCGCTCACTTGTTGATTCTGAGTCACTTCTTTTTCTTTCAAAGAATCATACTCTTCCTTTTTAACCATAACCATGCCTTTTTCTTCTAAATGCTGTTCAACGGCAGCTTCTGTTAACTTATTGCCATCCTCTGCTTTTGCTGGAGAAAACAAAAAGTAATAGGCCGTTAACAAAAGCGCAGCGAATAAAAGACCAGCCCCAATTCCTTTTGCTTCTTGCTTACTCATTAGGACCACCACTTACAGATTTTGTTTTGCTTTCTAGCATTTCAGTACGTTTCTTAACCGTTTTCAACTCTTTCATTAAGTTGATATAAACGTCATCAACCTGACCTTTCACTTCTTTAGCGTAGTCCTTAACAAAATACGAGTAAATAAAGAAACCAAGTGAAGCGGCAAGTAAAACAAAAATAATCGTTAACATTGCTTTTCCCCCTATTAAATGTTTGGCATTCTCTCTATGTATTGCACTTATTATAATCCAACTAAATTCTTTCGCGTCGATCTGTAGGTTTTTGTCGTTTTTAATTTAAACTTATCACCTATAGTAAATAAGTTAAGTTACCTAATAAATATATAACCTAGTAAACTCATCAAAGTTTCAACATTCCGAAAAAGGAAATCACAAAAAAACTAGAAAAAACCGACATAAATCGACCTTTTCTAGTTTACCTATATTTGCTTCAATTGACAATAGTCCTTTAATGGAAAAACGCTTCTTCTCTTATTCTTCATTCACCAATTGAATGAAATGATACAGTATTCTTGCCGTCATCCCCCAGATGACATAGTCACGATAATAGTAAAAGAACTCCGGCATACTTGAGGATGACCAATTATATTCTTCACCATTCGGAATAAGATGAAACGGGAATCCTTCATCTGGCTGTACATGTACACGTATATCATGTCGCTCTGGTGGGTGATTCTTAAAATGAGATAAAGGAACTGTAAACACTTCCTCTACTTCATCTGGATTAGGTGATAATTCAGAGTCTGATTGGATCATCCCCGCAAACGGGTATACGATAGATTGGAATGATGTAACTAGGAAATCAAGTTCCCCCATTACAGTAACTTCTCTTTCTAAAACACCGAGCTCTTCACAAGTTTCTCTTACTGCTGCATTTTTCGGGTTTTTGTCGTGCTGATCTACTTTACCACCCGGAAAACAAACCTCTCCCGGCTGTCTTCTTAACGACCGTGCTCGAACTTCAAATAATACATGTAGCTCTCCATTCCGTTCTATTAAAGGCAAGAGAACGGCAAATTTATAAAAGCGCTCATTTCCAAGGACTTCTGCACTTCTGCCATTTATCCTAGCTTGAATATCTACTAACGATGGCTTCATTCTATCGAACTCCTTCTGTAGAACTTATCTCACTCTATTATATGGCATTTATAACGGTATATCCTCCACTTTGTCTTTGAAGATTGAAATAAGGTTTTAAGTTCATTCCTTTGAATTGTAACTTTCTAGGATGTCACCTCGTCTAATAAACAAAGGAGTGATGGGATGCTTAAATATGTGATGATAGGAACAATGGTACTCCTTACTTTGACCGGATGTGGAGAGGAGAACGCAACTATGAATACAAACAACAATACAAGTGAGCAAGTATCTGGTTCTTCTGGCATAGTAGCTGGATCTCTTGAACCTACCCTGCAGCTTGAAACAACGGAAAGCGGAGCGGCAACTTTCTTATATCGTATTCAAAACCAAACAGAGAGAGTCCAATCTATCCACTTTCCAAGTAGTCAAAAGTATGACTATACACTTTCGAATGAGCAAGGAGAAGTAATTAAAACCTATTCCGCTACCAAAAGCTTTTTGAAAGAAGAAGAGAACGTTACATTAAAACAAGCTGAATCACTCGAGTACTCCATTATTGTAGATGAACTTACACCAGGATCCTATACACTAGAAGTTTGGCTAGCAACAGATGGAGAAGGCCAGTTCAAACAATCCATTGATTTTACAATCGATTAAAACAAAATGAGCTGGCGCCTTTTATGAGGTTCCAGCTCGTTCTTTCTTCCTCATTCATCAGTTCTTATTTCCAAACATCATCAAGGTATTGCTTCGATAACGTTTGATAGTAAGCAGCTTGAACAGAGAGTGCGGCAGAAATAAGTAGTTTCTCAATATCTTTTTTTTGATTTTCCGTTACTTCATGGAAAACATTAGACAACTCAATTGACTTCTTTTTAAACTCTTCCTTTGAAGGTTTTATTTTCGTATGAATCACTTCAAAAAGCTGCGAGTACGCAGTATAAAAGGTTAATGGATCGATTAAGTCATCATTTCGATCCGCCGGGTTATTAAAAGCAAATTTCAATAGAAGGCGGATGCTTTCGAAATCGTGCGTATTCTTCAAGTCTTCTACAATAAATAAAATTGCCGCTTGTTCTATTGCGTATTTCTTACCTAATTGTGGTGGACCAATCCACTCTTTAATATCTCTTTTCACCCAATTTTGAACAGCAGTGGATCGGAAACTTGCATACTCTAGCTGATTACCAAGCGTTACAATTTCATTAATAGATAAGCCGAAAGCACCTTCAGTCACTTTCAATAACTTATCAAAAATAGCTGGTATTTCTGTTCTTCCTTTTCCGGACCTTTTCATCGCTCTCAATAAAATTTCATCTGGCTTTTCCTCTGCGCGAATCGTCTGAAGAAAATTTCCCATTTCAGTTCTAGTTAAATAAAAGTCTCTCATCTTCCACCTCTACATTTAAGGTCATTTGAACTTATCGTATAGTTTCTTTATGGAAATTTCAAGAAGGGCACACATAAATGAGATATTTGGGCTCAAAATTGCACTTGTGTTAGTAACTGATTCATATCTAGGTGAATATCCTGTGTTGTGTAAAGGAGGAATCGCTTATGAACATGTACGGGAACCAAATGAATCAGAACGTTCAAGGTGCGATGCAGGGACATTCTCCGAATCAGGCAGTTCAAGGAGCCATGCAGGGTAATCAAATGCCTCACCAGGCAGTGCAAGGGGCCATGCAGGGGCCGAATATGCAAAACAACGCCGTTCAAGGGGCAATGTTTGGAGAAGAAAAACAGCTTATGGGTGATATGAAACAGTTATGCAAAAGGTATAACACCTATCATGCTAAAGTAAGAATGCAGGATGGGATGGAGTATGAAGGAATTATTATGGACTCAGATGATGAGCACATGGGTATGATGATCCCTCAAGAAGTAGAAGAAAGCGAAGGTCAAGATACGGATAGACAATATGGCCGCTATCGCTATCGCAGATTCGGGCGCTTTTTCTTTCCTTTAGCTGGAATTGCAGCTCTTAGTCTCGTTCCTTTCTATCGCCCCTATTACCCCTACGGCTATCCGCCATATTACTATTAAGAAAAAAGGAAGCCAAACGGCTTCCTTTTTTCTATGAATAATTCAAAAACACTACTCCATACTTAATGAAATTTTCCCAAATTGGGAACTATCACTCAAATGAGCAAAAGCCTTTTGAATATCGTCAAAAGAATAGACTTCATCCATAATTGGCTTGATAGAATGTTCATTTACGAAAGATACCATCTCTAGAAATTCCTCAGCGCTTCCCATCGTTGAGCCAAGCAAGTTATATTGGCCGTAAAAAAATGAGCGCAAGTCAAATTCAATTGTATCCCCTGTTGAAGAGCCGAAAATAACAATGGTTCCACCCTTTTTCAGTACTCCGAGAGATCGATTGAACGTAGCTGCACCAACACTTTCAATAACCAAATCAACGTTTTCATCCTCAGCTGCTTCAGTCCAATCCTCTTCATCGGCAAGAGCTCGATCTGCACCAAGTCGAAGAGCGGCCTTTCGCTTAGATTCACTTCTGGAACTAACAATCACTCTCGCACCAGCCGCTTTCGCAAACTTAAGCAAGAACGTTGCTACGCCTCCACCAATTCCAGGAATAAAAACAGTTTGTCCTCTTCGAAGTTGCCCTCTTGTAAATAATGAACGATACGCCGTTAATCCGGCCAAACCTATGACAGATGCTTCTTCAAAGGTAAGGTTTTCTGGCTTTTTCACAGCATTTTCAGCTGGAACAACGATCGTTTCAGCAAATGTACCATCACCCGGAAAGCCTACAATTTGAAATCCAGCTGGAGGAACAGGAGAATTCTTTTCCCAACCAAGACCGGAGTTAATGATCACTTCATCACCTTCATGAATCTCATCAACGCCTTCACCAACTGCAACAACAACACCAGCACCGTCTGAACCAAGAATAACGTCTGGATCTTTCGGATCGTGACGATCTGGTATAAATAGATCTCTGTGATTTAACCCCGCTGCCTTTAGTTTAATCTTCACTTCACCTTTGCGAGGCTCCGACTCGACAATATGATCTTTAAGCGATAGCCCTTTATGACCTGCTTCATTGCCGTGAACAAATCCTTTCATATGTAAAAGCTCCTTTCCAAATTTATAGACATTCGAAATCTAGTGCAAGGACATCTCTCATTCCAACTTCTTTCAAGTATGCGACTACTTCTTGGTGCGCCGGGTGTGGACCGTATGCTTCTAGCGCTTCTTTTGATTCAAACCGAACCGTTAGAGCACTTTCGAAGCCCTGACTACGATCAGTGAAGTTATTTCCTGCTTGAATATCAATAATTCCAGGAATTTTCTCCTTAACTTGAATTAATCTTCTCATGCCCTCTTCTTTCTGATCCATGGTCGTTTCTTCACTGAATTTAAATAAAACAACGTGTTCAATCACTCTATTTCCTCCTTCTTATATCAAGCCTGTCAATTCAATATGACAAGTTAAGTTAATCAAAAAAAGCGCCAGGAAACAAATGATATCCCTGGCACCTCTGCTTATATATTTCCCCAAAAACCGTTATTTATAACCTCTTATTTACTTAGCCAGGTATACTCGTGTCCCCAGCTATCTATTGCGAGTGATTTCACAATTGAGATGTGCTCGGCTTCAACCGCATACGCATCTCCTTGTTCATAAGGATTATAATGAAACGCATATAAACGCGATGTAAATTCTTCAAATGGTAGCGAGCTTTCTCCTGAAAGCTCCCCTTTTCCCATAACAGTGGATTCAATTCCCTGACCCCAATTCTGGGAACCATCATTATTAGGATTATAAAAATAAACACGATACTCTCCATCAGGACTCTTTGCAATTCTTTGGATGGAAACAGCATGGAACCCAAGCATTTTTCCATGAACATTCGTAATGAAGATCCCAACTGGATTCGGATAAATTAATTCGTATTCATCGTTGTATTCAGGATGATGCGTCGCATAAAACAATCTGACGAAACCAGGATAGTCTGTTACGCTGCCAGTAATCGGCTCGATAACGGTACTAAAGCCTTTTTGAACCCAATTTCCATAAAAAGCAGGGTTGACCCAGCGATGTCCATCTTCTCCTCTTAGCGCTACTCTGCTCATCATCTCACTGTATATTCGATCGAGATGTGGAACGAGTACAAGCGACACCGGGTCAAGCTCTGGGTGAAGATCAGGAGCGAGACCACCTTGAAGATCTTTCGAATGAATTTGAACACCTTCAAACACCATATCAATGTCACCATCTCTTGCAGCTCTTGGAATAATCTCAAGTAGATAGCCAGGAGCATGCTGAGCCCATAGGCTTATTCCTCTCGCCGCTTGACATGTTGGATTAAGTCCTTGACCAACACCGAGCGGCTGTCCAAGGACGCTAATGACACCTGCAAGCAAAATGCTATTAGCCGTTAACCCTTCACCTTCTCCAACTGTATTGAATAATGCGCTTCGAACTTCTGGACGTATATCTAGCTCAATCATACGTCTTAATCCAGGCATAACTGGAGAAGCCGAAAGCACCCCTCTCTCTAATAACAATGCTAATCCATAGACGGATTGGCAAGTAGACGGAAAAAGCGCAACTTTAATGAGCTGATAAATAAGCTCCCCATGTTCTTCAAGATTCGCCTTCCCCTTCCCAGTTAATTGAAGTAATACAGGTAGAAGGTGAGGTGATTTTCGACTTAAGAAGCGAGCAAGCACACTATGGTGTGGAGAACAAAGACCGGTTTTTCTCATAGAAAGACCGAGTAACTCACTTTCTCTTCGAAGCTCTTCTGTTGATAGTCCCATCAGTTGTTTACGGTATTCATTCGGCAACTGATAAGTGTGACTTAATTCAGAAGGGCCTTCAATCGAAGCCACGTATCCTTCAAGAGTAGACCGCTGCTCTTCACTGGTTTCTGACCTCAACATTTCCTTAGCCATTTTAATCATGGACACTGTTCTTTTAACCGTAATTGGTCGTTGAGCTGTTAAACGTTCAATCTCATAGATCAGTGTTTCTGATAAAGCACTTGAAGAGAGATACTGTGATATAAATTGAAACAGCCTCTGTGTTTCAATCGTATTCTCCTTCTCCTCGATTCGGGACGCTTCTGAAGCATTTGGGAAAAGGATATCTAGATTTAACGCCATAACTTCATTTAAAAAGTCCATCGCCATTTCTTGAGAGACCTTTGGATGACTTCCCTTTCCTTCCGCAATCGCAAGCATACGCAGATCGCTAAGCATTTCGATCACGTAAGGAAGACCCTTTGCTTGAAGCGATCCTGCAACAAGAGGCGGCTGGAGCTTTGAGGGATCTTCCCATGGACCATCCTGGAATACGCCCGCTTCATCAAAACGTTGAGCGTATTGATATAGAAACTCAAGACCTTCATCGGTTTCCAAAAGCCGATTCGCTTCCTGAAAAACGTCTGTCTGATAGCGAGATTTCGCATAGGATGGTGCTTCTTCAAGACGAGTGAGTGATCTGGAAAACCTTGCAATCTTTCCTTCTGTTACTTCAGATGGCATGCTAAATTCTCCTTTATGGTAAAAATAATTATCTACAGATAGAAATCATATTTTTCGTAGTCTACAAGTAACCGCGTCATCTCCGCACTGTCATCTCTGAAGAAGAAAATGGTCCCATAATGATTACCGAAACCGACCCGCTCAGCTACTTTCCCCTGCGGAGGAGTAAACATATCATGCTTCTCAAAGAATTGATGTTCCTCAAGCTCTTCAGGAATATTTAATTCCTCAATGTAATTCACATGTGGATGTACCATTAAACAACCCGCATATCCCATAGCTTCATCTTCGCCAGGAAAGAACTTTCTTAACTCTTCTTCAGTCGTATTTGGATCACTACATAGAATTTGAGCTTCATAAGCACTAAAACCGTAAGCGCGTTCAATTAGATCAAAAATATGGCCACCTGGTACTCTAGCAGCTACTTCTCCGAAGTGAAGTGTGCCATCAGGCATAATGAAATACTCAGGATGAATCACGCCGTTCTCCACTTCGAACGCTTCGATTAATTGTTCAATCGCTTTCCGGATAACGGGACGCTTCTCTTCAAGAGAAGGAGAAGGTGGAACAAAGTTTGAGTACCCAAGTTTTACGTATTCTGTTATATTAAGAAATTGAATTTTCCCATCATGTACAAAAACCTCACATGAGAATTCCTGCCCATCCAAATGACTTTCCATTAATAAAGGAAAATCACTATCTGTTAATGCATCAATATCTGCAGGATCATCGATGGCTCGATGTCCTACTGAACCAGCCTTATCTAAAGGCTTACAATGAATCGGCTCGTATTTATCTCCATCCACTTTCAAAAGAGCATCGTTGACCCTTTTAAGAAAGCGCTTTACATCTTCCTTGTCTCTTGCTTCTTCGAAAACACCTACTTTAATACCAGCCATCTGTGCCTTTCGTTTCATCATTCCTTTATCTCTTAACAATAGAGAACGGTTAAATAATCTAGGCTCTTCTCTAAAGCGAGAATTCAGAGCTCCTGCCCATTCCACACACTCTTCATAAAGGGGGACAGCAACCTCTGCGCCTAAAGCTTTAAGTTGCTTATAGAGTTTGTCTGATCCTTCATTCAATCTATCAAACTCCCAACCTACGAAAGTGATGTCATGCTTCTCGGCATAATCCTTAAAATCAGGAGGACCAACCACTACAAAAGGCCGATTCAACTTGTCACAGGCCTCAATTGTGGGAAGACTCCATCCAATCAATGCTGTTAAATATGGAATTGTCTTTCCTTCTGGCTGACTTTCTTGTAACGTCTGGTTCATTTCTAGTTGATCCAGTTCCATTTTGTTCTCGCTCCTTTATGAAATAGTAGAGAAGTCTTTCCTGACCTTCCTTATCTAACGTAGCAGATTTGAAGACTAATTTTAACTAATATTCTGACTTTTCGACCTATAAATACAAAACAAGTCACAATACTTTACCATTCGACAACGCTATAGAAAAAGTACAGTCAGGATACCATAATTATACCTTCCCTCTTTTTGTAAAAAAGTAACAAAAAAATCCATAGAAACAAAGTTTTTTCTTTTCTTTTTTGAATTCACTCGCGAATGAGCCAAAAATCGAGATATCAACAATATAAGCTACTATAGCTAATAAAAAAGAAAGCCGCTCCATTGGAACGACTTTCAAGAATGTGACTTATTTTTCTTTTGATACGACGAGTTTATCTTCTACAACTTCAACTGTAACTGACTGAAGGTCTCCCTCATCCACTAGTATATCGGCAATACCATCTTCAACATGTTCTTCGATCACTCTGCGAAGTGGTCGCGCACCAAACTGCGGATTATAGCCAAGTGAAGCTAACTTCTCTTTCGCTTCATCGCTAATTGTAAGAGAAATATTCTGTTCCTCGAGACTCTCATCCAAATCTTCAATCATTAAATCAACGATTGTAACGAGGCTGGATTGTTCGAGTGATTTAAATGGAATAATTCCATCAAATCGATTCAAGAACTCGGGTCTAAAGTAACCACCAAGACTCTCCATCACATCCGTGTAGCTTTCAGCTGATTCAAAACCAACTGTAATTCTGCGCTCTGATGTTCCAGCATTACTTGTCATAATAATAACCGTATCTTTAAAGCTAACAGTTCTACCTTGACTATCAGTTAAACGTCCATCATCAAGAATTTGTAAGAACATATTTTGAACATCAGGATGAGCTTTTTCAACTTCATCAATTAATATGATGCTATATGGCTTACGTCTTACTCGCTCGGTTAATTGCCCAGCTTCTTCATGACCAACATAACCAGGAGGCGAGCCGATTAACTTAGATACAGAGTGTTTCTCCATATACTCACTCATATCAAGACGGATCATGGCTTCACGATCACCAAACATTTCTTCTGCAAGTGATCGGGATAGCTCTGTTTTACCGACTCCTGTTGGTCCAACGAATAAGAAGGAACCTATTGGGCGGTTTTGACGTTTCAATCCGGCACGACTTCTGCGAATCGCTTTAGCGACTCTATTTACGGCATCTTCCTGACCAATTACTTTCGCATTAAGTCGATCCGCAAGATTTTTCATTTTCGTTTGTTCATCTTCGCGAAGTTTCCGTACTGGAATACCTGTTTTTCCTTCTATAATGTGTTGAATCTCTTCAAGAGACACTAAATGATTCACACTTGATTTATTTTTCAGCGATTGCTCAAGCTGCTCCTCAAGCTGTAATTCTTCAGTTCTTAACTTGGCAGCACGCTCATAATCTTCTGCTTCGGCTGCTTTATTTTTTTCAGCAGCTATTTCTGTTAGACGTTGCTGAATTTCATCGTGGCTAGACTCTGCAAACGTTAAGTTCAATTTCGCCCCAGCTTCATCCATTAAATCGATCGCTTTATCTGGCAAGAAGCGGTCTTGAATGAAACGATTAGACAATGTTACACATGCTTTAATGGCTTCATCTGTGTACTTGACTTCATGATAGTCTTCATACTTAGACTGCAAACCTTTCAATATTTCAATGGCTTCATCTACCGTTGGCTCATTAACCATAACTGGTTGGAAGCGACGCTCAAGCGCTGCGTCTTTCTCAATCTGGCGATACTCTTTGAGAGTGGTTGCCCCAATTAACTGAAGTTCACCTCTAGCTAACGCTGGTTTCAAAATGTTACCTGCATCCATTGAGCCTTCAGCAGATCCAGCTCCAACGATTTGATGTAGTTCATCCACGAACAAAATAACATTCTTTCTACTTTGAAGCTCAGAAATTAACTGTTTCATCCGCTCTTCAAATTGACCACGAACACCTGTGTTTGAAACGAGTGAAGCTACATCAAGTAAATAAATTTCTTTGTTTTTTAGCTTAGAAGGGACATTGCCCTCTGTTATCCGAAGAGCAAGACCTTCCGCTATGGCTGTCTTCCCAACACCAGCTTCCCCAATCAAGACAGGGTTGTTTTTATTTCGGCGGTTTAACGTCTCAATCACTCTTGATACTTCATTCTCTCTCCCGATAACCGGATCAATTAATCCAGCTTTTGCGGCGTCAGAAAGATTTCGTCCCAAGTCATCAAGTAAGCCACCTTTTCCATTTCCAAACTCGGTTTGTTGCCCCTCCTGTTGTGCGTTAAATCCATGTTGACCTGATTGGTTCATAAAGGATTGAAAGAACTCATCCATTTGACCTTTTGGTGATGATGCAGTTTGACCATTCATCACTTTTGCGTAACACGTACTACAAAGGTGTACTTGTTTCTTATTCTGATTCATCTGGACATTAAGTTGAACCGATGCTTGATTTTGTTGACAATGATCACAAAGCATATGATGGCCTCCTTATAATATATATAACGTACATTTTATGAAATTAAGATAAAAGGTGAAAGATACTCGCTTTGACTTTGACTATCTTTGACCTTGTAACCATATTATAATTTGACTATCTTTGACTTTCAAGTCTTTTGCTCATCCAAATTTTATTTTTTTCTAACTGATTAACGACTCAGGAAAATATCATTCATATATGGTTCTTAAAAAATTTGTAATATTTGAAATAGAGGAATTTTTTCAGAGGTTGGATAATAGATTGTAATAACTACTTTTCGACAAAGGGGTATACAAGTTTACTAGTACGGTAACAATGATGATAGATTACAAAGGGAGGATATCTTATGAATGATTCAGTCTATCAATTGATTGTTGAAACAACCGTCAAACGAGTGCCTAGCTGTCACGAGACGCCTGAGGATTTCTTCATTGCCCTTGATGATCGGGAATATCCATATTTAATCTTACCCACGCCTAAGGAAATGTTTGATAATGATGATGTGTTCACAATTCGTTTAATTCCGGATGCCCTCAACAAATTTCGATTTGAATTGGACAACTCATTCACCAAATTATCCTTCAGACGCTTTTCTACCTTCTTTGATGATAAAACATACTACTTTGGCCCCGACGACAATATGTTGATTCATTTTCTAAAGTCGCCCGTTTACAGAAGCTATGTCGCATGGGTAAGTCACTTGTATTTTAAACGCATTGATGACCTTATTGAACGGTATAACAATGAACAGCTTCCTGAAGAAAGAAAATCCATTAAAGCGAAACTTTCTCGCCTTCTGATCGAAGCTTAATCTCGAAGCGATCTACTCCATTCTGGACAAGTTTAGTTCCTTCCTCAAGTGAATCATACGTTAGGTTAATAATGTTACCTTCGTTCTCATATGCTTTGTATTCATAACGAGGATCATAATAATAAATCAGGAGCCGTTCAACAATCAAGGCATAGTCATTCTCAGCAAGAGCATCGGCAATTACTTCTTTATCTTCATTCGAAAATCGCTTCTCAATTTTGTTAATAGCTCCTGTGATTTCTTCGTGATGATGTTCAGGATGATACGTATTTAAGATCGTACGAATTCGATAAGAAAGCGGGGCGTGGACTTGTATACGCGTCCCTTTTTGTTTGCCTTCTAAAATAAACTCTGGAATGATAATATTTCCAAGTCGCTTACTTTCAGATTCAATGATGTAATAAGACGTTTCTCCAATTTCTCCTAGTCTATGGTATAGCATGGCTTCAAATTCTTTTTGACTTCTTTCAGGCAAATCAACTCTTCCAAATACAGAACCTCGATGAGCTGCAAGTCCCTCAAGATCAAGAACAGGATAGCCCTTCTCTTCTAAATCATTCAGTATTTCAGTTTTAGATGTACCGGTTAGTCCTTCCAAAACAAGATAGGGTGTCGTCTGATTCGCTAAGTATTCTAAACCAGCCGTCACTTTTTGTCTGTAGGAACGAATACCTCCTTCTAGCTGTCGGCATGGCAGTCCCATCATGTCAAAAATAACTGTCAAACTTTTACTTCTCATTCCGCCTCGCCAGCAGTAAATAGCAAATTCTTTACCTTTTGTTATTTCCTTCGCTCGTTTATAAAACTCAGGAAGTAAGGGCGAAACAAGAGAAATCCCTAATTCCTTCGCTGCTTCAGTTCCTTTTTTCTTATATGTTGTTCCGACAATTTCTCTTTCTTCATTAGAGAAAATAGGTAGGTTCACAGCACCTGGGATATGAAACTTTTCATATTCTGCCGGTGTACGAACATCCAATAAGAGCATCTTGCTTTCCAAAACTTCATCGATTGTTATTGTTTTCATGACATTCATCCTTTATATATTTACATAGCACAAGTATATCATCATCTCTTTGCCAAGTTCATTTGTACTGTTTATCCAATGTATAAATGGGGAAATTTGATAGTGAGGTGATAAAATGAATGCGTCAACTATGCTAACAGAAGTTCGTAACACGCTTACTGAATGGGTAGGCGGACATCTTATCATTGAGAAAAAAGAACAAGACGATCTCGATAAAACCATCATGAAACTCGAAGATTTTGTATTTCAACACAGAGGGGAGACCGTCGATGATTACACGGCTTCGACACTCCTTCAACTTAAAGGCGAGGGCAAAGTCATTTCAGACGAAGCTACAGCCCCTCTTCCACACTCCACTTTTGAAATTCCTTTAGAAGATATAAACAATGTTAAAAAGCATTCAGACGAGCTGATCGTACTTACAGAACGCGCGTCTTATCACATCAACTACAATTCCAATTAAAGGAACCAAAGGTGGTTCCTTTTTTTATTGCCTACTTTATTAAAGGCATATCTTAAAATAATGAGTAATATGCTGATCATAGATGAGCTATATAGGGAGGTATTGAGATGGATAATAAAGACGTAACAACGGTTCCTGATCAAACAATAAGACAATGGGCTATGTATGTTCATCTCTCTGCATTGAGTGGTTATTTAATTCCTCTGGGACATATTATTGGTCCAATCATCCTCTGGTCAATTAAAAGAGAAGATGAACCGTTTATCGATGAGCAAGGAAAAGAATCCATTAACTTCCAAATAAGCATGACACTCTATCTAGTCATTGCTGGGATCTTAAGTCTAGTCCTTATAGGGCTTATCCTTCTCCCTATTCTACTTGTCATGCACCTTATCTTTATTGTGATTGCATCGGTCAAGTCGAATCAGGGCACTTTATATCGCTACCCCTTAACCATTCGATTTGTATCTTGAATTTTCAAGAATTTCAAGCGTTTACACATAATTTAGGTATGTCCATGTTATAATGAAACTAAACTTATGATGTGGAGGGTCTGCTCTTGGCTGTTAAGGAAAAAGAATGGAACCGTTTTACTGTATGGGCACTTGCCTTTATGGTTTGGATCGTTCCTATTGCTTTTGTTATTGGTTTCTACATAATTTCACGTCCACAGTAAAACCAGCGTCAATGCGCTGGTTTTTTTAATTCTCTTAAAAGCAGGTTTCATCACTACATATGATGGGAATTGTTCCTTATACACAGCTTAAAGGAGGATTTATTCATGAAGGAATTTACAGTAGCACCAAATAAAGATGTAACAGGTTGGTATGTTAAAATTGAGGACGTCGCTCCAACTGACCTCTACGATATGCGCTCAACAGCTATTGAAAAAGCAGAGGAAATGGCTAAAGGAGATTCTCCAAGTCGCCTATTGATTTTAAATGAACAGCATGAAGTTGAAGAAGAACGCTCATTTTAATCTACATAAAGAAGCCCTCCGTAGCTTACGGAGGGCTTCTTTATTTTTATTTCAAATAGGATTTCATTAAAAAGAACGAAGGGAAATCCCTTCGCTCTTTACTGTTTCTATTTGTTTCCGCCGCTCTTTTTTCCACCCTTTTTCCCAATTTCCTCATAGAATTCTTTATCTTGATTTTTGGATGTTTGGTTTCCACCTTTTTCTCCAATTTCTTGATAAAACTCTTTATCGTGTTCTCGAGCGGTTTTCTTACCACCCTTTTCTCCAATTTCCTCGAAGAATTCTTTATCATGCTCTTGAGCCGTTTTATTACCGCCCTTTTCTCCTATCTCTTGATAGAACTCTTGATCATGCTCTTTTGCTGTTTTTTCTCCACCTTTTTCTCCAGTATCCTGATAAAACTCTTTGTTATGTTCTCTTGATGTTTTTTTGCCACCTTTACGTCCTGCTTCTTCTCTGCTCATTTTGTCATTACTATTGTTAGCCATTTAAAAAACCTCCTCTAGTAATTTTTTTACATCTTGCGCTACACTTGTTGTATTCCACCTTACTCAATTGATAAACGGGAAAATGGTTTCTTTTTACATTTTTGATTCTATCTTACTAATACTAGTTCTTATCCGACAAAAAACGCTCCCAACATTGGGAGCGTTTAAATTAAGAATAGTAAACATGGATTGGTTTCTCATATTTCTTAGAAAGTTTCTCAAGAGACTTTTTGACATTGATCAAATCGTCTTTATCAATGCCACAGCCGATTTTGATTTTAAACCCTTTTTCCTCGAACGGTTTCAGTTCCTTTATCATATGTTCAAATGATTTCAACCAGGCGGGATAATTGGTTTGAAGTCCAGCTGGCTTATACTGTCCATACAGATTAGCAATAATACGCTTATTATCTCGACTTAAAGCAAACGAGCATTTACCTAACTTCTTCTTCGGAGAAAACGGAAAGTCTTCATCGGCTTTAGCGGCTTCAGGGTACGTTTCTTTTACTGATTTCGCAATGCCAACATCCATTGCATTAAAACAGTCGCATTGATGTGCAATTACAGTACAGTCACTTTTAAGAAGGTTGCCTTTTTCAAAACGAATCATACATGCACTCTCCTTCGTAAAGAACCCTTTTGTATGATTATAATGAAAATTCTATTAATTTCAATAGGAATATTTTACTTCCTTCAGCATATTATGATAAGTTTCGCACTTCTGAACTCGCTTTTGTATACGTAACTGCATGAAAAACTGGATGACAGTCATTATATTGAAATATTTGCTGCATTGGTTTGTTTTCTATACCTGTACTACCTATATAATAAGTGGCGCCTTTTTCTTGCAAAAGAAACAAACCTAGCTGATGTAATAGCTTTCCGAATCCTTTTCCACGCTGCTGGGGCAATACACCCATGTAAAATAGTCTACCTTCTTCTTCCGTGCCCGGTTCGATAATTGGAATAACTACGCCTAAGAGGTATTTATTCCAATAAACAGAGTAGCAGCTAGATTTGTACTGCTCACCTATTTCTTGCTTCATCGCTTCATACTGCATTTCGATAGGGTGAGCGGAAGGAGCATTAAGTGTTCCCTCTGAACATGCTTGCCACAATTCAAGAAAGAGTTTGATATCCCTCTCATCAACTAGCTTATAAGTAATACTACTATTGTGATTAAAATGCATTTTTTCCATTTGAAAACTTTTATAATAGTCGATGGACTCAGACTTTAAAGCAAAAAAATTATTTTCTAGCACCTGTATTTTTAATTCGGAGGATGCTTCTACCGTTACCGTACAGTGAAGAACCTCTTTTGATTCTAGAGCAACATTCAACCGATCAAGTAACAAATCAAATTCAGGACTATGCTTGAGTTTATCTACACCTTCGATTGAAAGGTAGTAAGGTCTTCCATCAAGTAATTTGACACCTAGCTGTTTTTCATGTTCATTCAATGAGAAAACCATACGTTACCCCTGATTATTTTGCATATATACTTCTTCAAATGGTTGAACGACAACAAACCCTTCTCCTTCAAATCTCATTTGAACCGATTCACCACTGCCTCTTCCAAAGAAGGACTTCAGCGACACATCTGTTTGAAAATTCGGCTGCAATTGACCTGACCAGGCAACCGTTGCATTAGGATCTGTAATGACTGGTTTTCCCGGAGTTACTCGAATTGTTAGTGGTTCATAGTGGCTTGTAATGGCAACCATTCCCGGACCCTGACAAGTGACATTAAATAATCCACCTGCCATCATTCCAGTAATCCGTTTCATCATTTTGATATCCCACTGGATGCCATCTTCAAATGCGAGTAGATCGTTTCCATTTACGCTAATTGATTCACCATGTTGCAAATGTAGGATGGAAATCTTCTTCCCAGAATCCGCCAGATATAACTTTCCATTCCCCTCAGCTTTCATTAACGAAGCTCCCTCACCTGTAAGGGCTTTTTTAAACATCTTTCCGAGGCCGTGTTCAAGAATTCCTTCCCTCTCGAATTTAATCTGACCGTTGTAAGTAATCATAGCGCCAGATTTCGCCCACACACGCCCAGCGAGATTAACTTCTAACATTCTTGGCGTTTCTAACTCGAAAAATCCTTCTCCTTTATCTTTTTGTTCTGTTGACTGAATAAATTCTTCTATTGAGTATCGATTCATTTTCATCTCTCCTTCTAATTAACTATTACGAATAGCTACTGCAATACGTTTCAATTTTCTACGTAATTTTCAGTAAAATTCGAACTCTTACTACTCATTTTTTTGTATTTAATAAGTAAATTCTGCTTATACTCATCTCTTTTTCATCAAATTGTTTGCACATATCATGTTAAGGGTAAGGTAACATTAACTATAATCGCGAGTAGGAGGTTATCATATGGTTATCGTTTACATTAGTATTGCAATCGTAGTTCTTTCACTTATTTACCTGGGATACATAGCCCTTCAAAATTTCAAAGAAACCAAAAAATCTTTAAATGATTTATCTGAGACCGCAGCGAGGTTTCAAGAAAAAGTAGATAAAATCACTGAGGAAACAAATCAATTAACAGCGACCACTACAACCATTTCTGAAGGCATCCAATCGAAAAAAGAAACCGTTCAAGGCGTAATTCAAGTTGCTAAAGGCACACCTGAACCCTTTAAAAACCTTGTTTCATCAATTAAAAACACGCCAAATCCGCAGCGTGAAGCTAGAGATTCACAGTTAACTGAAATTGGTGATCAACTTGTTGACTTATGGGGAAGATATCGTCTAAAACGGAAATCAAAACATGCGGAGTAAGGGCTATGCCCTTACTTTTTTTGGTCAAATTCAAATGAGGTGGGCTATATTATGAAACAAGCAAGACAAATCATTTTCTTTCTTCTAATGACAACTTCACTTTCGATCATCTTGTTCACATCACTATCACCATCATGGAAATGGGCTGCAGGTATTCTTTATGTAGCCATTCTAGTTTCTATTTTATTCGTACTTTTACTAGAAGGTAGATCTCCATACAAATCGCTTTTATGGATATACGTATTAATCTTCTTTCCCATTGTAGGTTATGTTTTCTTTTTATTTTCTGGTCAACTAGAAGTAAAGGGACATTTATTTAAAGAGAAACGTACGAACGGCCTTGAATTTTTCAAGAAGTACGTAAACTTTCCAGCTTCTGAAAAATGGCATGACCTAAGTGAGCGAAACCAAAATTTCTCAAACCTTATTGCCACGATGGTTGCAAGTCCTATTAGTATGAGATCCACAACGGACCTCTTGCTAAACGGTAGAGAGACGTTTACGGCGATTAAAAATGAAATTCAAAAAGCTGAAACGTACATACATATGGAATATTATACGTTTCGTTCGGATGAACTCGGACTCTCGATCATTGACCTACTCGTTAATAAAGCCAAAGAAGGTGTGGAGGTAAGGGTTCTTTATGATTCAATCGGAAGCCATAACCTTTCAAGAGCTTCTAAAACAGCCCTAAGGGAAGCTGGTGCAAGTGTACAGCAATTTCTCCCAATTAAATATGGATTCGTCAATCAAACCATAAATTTTCGAAATCATCGTAAGATCATTGTCATTGATGGTAAAGTCGGTTTTGTAGGTGGCTTAAATATCGGTGACGAGTATGCTGGAGATATGAATCAAATGGGGTTCTGGCGTGATTCTCACCTACTTGTTAAAGGAGAGGTGCTTTCTGCCCTCCATGGCGTTTTCTTAATGGATTGGTCCTATATGTGTGGTGAGGAACTCCTAAATGGCAAGTACCTCGAAACATATGATGTCGAAGGTGATGGTGGTTCTCAGCTTGTGGCTAGTGGGCCAGATACAAAACGAGGAGCTATGTCCGATCTATATTTCAGTTTGATAACTTCTGCAAAAAAAAAGAGTTTGGATTGCTACTCCTTACTTTGTTCCAAACAAAGCCATCCGTACCGCTCTAGCCATGGCTTCTATGAGAGGTATTGAAGTGAGACTCATTGTTCCTGAAGTAAGTGACGGCTTTCTTACCCAATACGGAACAAGATCCTACTTCTCAGAGCTTCTTGATTATGGGGTAGAAATTTATATGTATCGAAAAGGATTTCTCCATCAAAAAATTATGATTGTTGATGATGATCTGGCCACAATCGGCACAGCAAATATGGATATGCGTTCATTGAATTTAAATTTCGAAGTAAATATGTTTCTTTTTCAATCCAAAACGGTTCATGACCTTGTAGCAGCTTATCAAAATGATTTGAATGATTCAGTAAGCGTGACAAAAGACTCTTATAGTAAGCGTGGACTTAAGCACCGCACAAAAGAATCTTTCGCCCGACTGTTTTCACCGGTATTATAACGAGAAGGTACTATCAACGTGAGGTATTTGATTACTATGAAGCTGCATGATTTTAATCAGATATTATGGACGAGAAGATTCCCATTCACTTTTTAATAAAGAATACATGATTAGATTCATATACTCTCCACCAGCGAGAACATAATCACGCAATAGTCCTTCTTGTTGGAATTCCAGTTTGGTTATAAGTTTCCTCGAAGATGCATTGTTTGGATGAATCAATGCACCAATACGATTCATATCTAACTGCTGAAAGGCAAAGGGAATGATGGCTGATAAAGCTTCCGTCATATACCCCTTTCCTTCTTCAGTTTGTTTTAATTCATATCCTATTTCAATGCGATTGACTCGCTTGGCCCAATTATGAAAGCCACAAGTACCAATCAATTCTCCCCTCTCTCTAACCTCTATTCCAAATCGCATCGCCTGCCGTTGCTCAAACCCTTTCTTAAAGCTCATTAACATTCCTTCTACTTCTTCAAGACCGCTCATTTGCTCACTTCCGTAATATTTCATCGTGTGAGGATTCGAAAATATCGACAATAACACAGGAGCATCATCTTCTCTTAATTCTCTTAATCTTAATCGATTTGTAGTTAGTTCTGGAAAACTCTCCATCTCCATGCCATCCACTCCTATATCTCATTTGAATTATTTACACCCAATAACACTTCATATAAAAAAATGCTTAAAGAATGGCTGGCATTCTTTAAGCAAACAAGGGGTAAAACATCTCTTAAAAAAGGGGTCTATCTTATAACGAATAAGCGCTATTAAAAGTTTCAATATTCTATGAATAATTTTCTTCACTCTACCTGAATGGTAAAATAGATTATAAGCACGCTCAAACGATTCTAGGAGTGATCACATTGAAGAAAAAAATATACTTGGTCAGACATTGTAGCGCCTCAGGATAAGAATCTACTGCTTCCTTAACGGCAGAAGGACGCAATCAAGCGACTCAATTAGCACAATCTCTTGGACATATTCCATTTGATAAATTATATAGTTCACCTTTTAGACGTGCCCTTCAATCGATTGAGCCACTCGCTCTTCAATTAGATAAACCAATTACTATTGATGATCGGCTAGAAGAGAGAAAGTTATCTGCTGTTCCTATTGAAAACTGGTTAGAAGAACTTGAGCAAACATTTGTGGATCTGTCTTACACCATTGAAGGCGGAGAATCAAGCCAGCAAGCCATTTCTAGGAGTATTGCGGTTTTAAATGACGCCCTTCTCTATACGAAAGAATATTGTCTTGTCATGACACATGGGAATTTATTAACCTTAATACTGCATCATTTTAATACAGATTATCAGTTCAACACATGGAAGAAACTTCGGAATCCAGACGTCTTCTGCCTTACTTTTCATAATAATACGATCGAATCCATTCAAAACGTTAAGTTATCGGGGGAACCATTGTAATGTCTCAACTCTATTCTCGTTTCCACTGTTGCGCTACTTGCATTCATTTTGAAGTGGTGAAAGCAGAAACAACAAGCTATCGATGCGCAAGACTCGGCTTTGAAACGAAGCCTACCTACCAGTTTAACTGTTGGGAACCAAAAGAAGTTGTTAAGAAAAAAATGGAGAAAGAGAAATCACTAGAAAAGGTGGATGATCCTTCTTCTAAGAAAACTGAGTGAAGTTATCAAAAAACATAAAAAGATGCCTCCCCTAAGAGGAGGTTTCTAGACCGCATTAACTAACGAGTCACTATTCTCATCAGTGTGAGTCATTCGTTCAAGAAGAGGTACCTGATAGCTGCATCTCTTCCATCCATTTATTTATTTGTTCTTGAGGAAGGCTCCAGCTAATCCATGAAGCCATTACCTTCACTTCTTTATTCTCAACTACCCAGTACTCATATCTCTTTTCGGAGAAATTTTCAACGATGCCCGTCCGATCAATCTTCATCTGCTTTTCCTCCTTAGTATCCTTTCTATGACTATACCCTAATTAAATAATGCCTAATTACCTATTTTACTTTTATCACGTTTAGAATGATAATGCATGAAACACTGCCCCTTCTTCACATACTATCCAAAATCATTCTTTTTTGGAGGAAAAGGGGTATGGAGCACAATAAATTCAAGCGAATCCGATCAAGCTTCTGGTTTATTCCAACTTTTTATGGTGTTGGCGCTTTTCTCGCAGCTATTATCACGCTCATTATAGACCGAACGATCATCCAAGGTAGCGCGATGGTTCTTCCTTATTTTTTCTTTGCTTCCTATGAAACAAGCGTCACTATTTTAAGCACGCTCGTATCTTCCATGTTAACAATGACTACCATTACGTTTTCGACGATTATGGTTGTCTTAACAACGTATTTATCGAACTTCTCACCACGAACATTGCAGAATTTCATTACCGATCGTATTACGAAAAGAGTGCTTGGAATTTTTGTTGGAGGAATTATTTACTTTATTATTCTTCTTCTCCTAATTGAACAAAGCAGTCAAGAAGATGTTGTCTATCTTGCACCTGTTTTCGCTGTGATCTATGCCATTGTCTGTGTCGCCTATTTCGTTTTCTTTATCCATCACGTATCGAATTGGATTCTCGTTGGCAATTTGATACAACATATCACTACTAATACGTTAACAACAATCGACCGTACTTTTTAGATTTTGAAGAAGCCAATCATGGTGATATCGCCTCATGGGATTCTTGGGAATTGGATGAAATTAAGATGAAAAAACCTATTGCCATTCGATCCACTAAATCAGGGTACCTACAAAATATTGATTTACCTGATTTGATTTCGGTTGCTACAAACAAAGATTTTATCATTCGCCTCGAGAGAGATATCGGAGAATATATTGATGAAGGTACGGTGATTTTTTCTTATTGGGCATCAATGGATTCTTCTCCTGATTCTCATATCCTTCTTAATACGTTATCTCTTGGAACAGAACGAACAACTGATCAAGACATAGAATATGGCATCCAAAAATTAGTTGAAATTGCATTAAGAGCGATCTCACCTGGGATTAATGATCCCAATACAGCCATTAATTGCATCAACCGTCTTGGGAGAGTTTTATCACGTCTTGGCCAAAAACACATCCCACACCCCCTGTATCATGATGAAAAGAAAAACTTACGGGTGATCACAAAACCTATTACGTATGATACGTACCTCTATAAAAGTTTCTATCAAATTAGGCATTATGCCAAAGAGGATGTATCCGTTCTTGGCTCGATTCTTCATTCTTTAGAATTAGCAGCAGACGGAAATAAACATGATACGCACGAAACTATATGGGAGTTTGGTCAGTTTGTAATTAGAGGTTTTGATCCAAAAGTGCTCGATAAGTTCGATCATCGCTATATAAATGAAAAGCTTGAACGACTCGCGAACGCAACTGGTTTTCAAGATGCTTTTCATCCGATCTCACATGAATAGCCCCGTTAGAAATCTCCATAAGAAAAACGGTCTCACCAGAGAGACCGTTTTTTGCTATTATTTTACTTGATCAAGCCATGTTTCCATATCTTTCAGCGTAAGAGGCCCCACTCGTTTCTCACGAATAATTCCTTCTTCATCAATCATAAACGAAGTTGGCATAGAAATAACCTGGTAGAGATTCTCACCTACGTTACCTTCTCGATCCATAAGAACTGGGAAGCGAAGCTCATGTGATTCAACAAATTTTGGAATCGCTTCTTTCTTTGGCTCGTATTTAGTGAAATTAACGGATAGAACTGTTACTTCCTCACCATGAACATCAGCAAATTTTTGGATATCCGGCATTTCTTCTTCACAGGGTGGACACCATGTCGCCCAGAAATTAAGAAAAACGGGTTCCCCTTCATAATCTGAAAGACTCACTTCTTCTCCATCTAGGGTTTCTAAGTTAAAATCTGCTGCCTTATCGCCAACTTCCGTTCCTACACTTCGATCGGCGATAACTGTATTATAAATCCCCCATAGAAGAGCAATCGCGAGAACGATTAGCACAAACTTCTTAATCATTTTCATTCGATCTTTTTTATTCATACTCTAGTCCAACGAAAAGCGATCATCACGAACAAAGATCTCTTCTCGTTCAATCGCATCCTGCTTTGAGGCTAGGACAAGTCCAAGTGGAGTATCTGTTTCTTTATCATTCACAATCGTGAATGATAGGGAAGCTTTGCTCGCTTCTTTAATATATTTTGAAAGCATAGAGTAAGATAAATCCCCATTTAAATATAGAATACCATTCCGAATACGCTTCATTTCATTAATCACTTCTTGATATACGTTGTTTTGTGCAACCTGCCTTTTTGTAAGAGCAACATATACACGCTCTCTAAAAGTTGATAAGAACAACGCTTTTTCTGCCGGTTTTAATTCTGGCGCACCATAGATTCCAGCATCAAGTACTCTCTTAATATCTTCGTTCACGTTTGCCACCTCATCATGTAAATTGCTTTGTTTCATTGACTTCTACCTTCATCCTATACTATCTCCACTCATTCTTAAAGTGAAGGTTCTGTTAAAAATGAAGGCATGTATCTTGAAACAGGATTCCCTCTCAAACTAAAGATGATTCAATGCAAAAAGATGCCCCATCATTCCGTGGGGGCATCTTCTTCATAGTCATTCAACATAATCAACCGTTCCATCATCGTTGGATGACCATATTTAAAATATTTCACAATGAAAGGCGGATTTACTTCATTTAAACTATTAACCGTCAGCGTTTGAAAGGAACCAATCGCTGCATCCACATCACTGGTCATTTCAATGGCATATTCATCTGCCTCCATCTCAGCATGCCGAGAAACCGCAAGTTCTACCGGACTCGCAATAAAAGACATGATCGAGAAAAGAAGCAATAATGCTGGTAAAGATGCAAGATCTGATTCTGAGTGAATCCCCCATGAGTCGCCCCATTTTCGAATCATCTTCCCGAGAAGCCGATATGCCAGGTATAACCCTATAAAACTCGTTGCTAGAGCGCCAACTAAATTTCCATATAGATGATCCATAACATAATGACCCATTTCGTGTGCCATAATAAAAAGCACTTCGTCATCATCAAGCTTATTTAAGGTCGTGTCCCAAAGAACAATTCGTAAATTGTCGCCAATACCAGATACATAAGCATTCATTGCATTCGTTTTTTCTGACATATTCACTTCAAAAACACGGTCTGCAGGAATATGAGCCTTATCAGCCATACTGAGTATTTCTTCTTCTAATTCTTTGTCTGTTAATGATGTAAAGTCGTTGTATAAAGGATCAATTACGACCGGCTGAATATACATCATAAAAGCAAGGTACGGAACCATTAATCCCCACGCAATGAGCCACCACTTTTTCTTAAAACGATTCATTAGTGCATAAAGGACACCGATAATAAGGGAGGTAAGCAAAATATCAATCCAGAATGAGATCATTTCATCCTTCATCCAACCCGAAAAGGATTGCGTGTTAATCCCATATTTAACGGATAAAGACCTCGCCCAATAGTGCAGTGGAAATGTTAGTAACCATGTAAAAGCCGTTAATAAAATGATATACAACGGAACAACGACTATCCGTTTCTTTGAAATACCTTCACCGAATTGTTTAAAGAGCTTTGATAATCCAAACCAGAGAACGCCAAGATAGATGAGCCACTCATATGGAATCGCAATAAACGAGAGAAAGCTTCTGTAGCGTGAATATTCCTCCGATAATTCTAACTGCCTGTCTGTCATAAATGTTGCTGGATCTGCCGCTGTTCCCTTGTATGCTTCAGGTACCCCGAAGTCCGCCCAATTAAATAAATAGAGTCCCAGGATCAGGGCGTAAATGGAGAATCCCAGAATGAGCCAGGTTATGCGTTTCTTCATCTTCATTCTCCTCCCGATACGATCTCATTATCAATAGTACGAGCAAAACAACTTTTTAGAACCTTTCCCCTTAACGATTGCGAATACTAACTACTCTTCTATGTAGTTTCTACAAAACATGCCATTCTCTTTCAAGCCTAACCAAATCTTTCTTTCACTCTTTCCATATAGAAAGCCGACAGAGTGACCTGTCGGCTTTCTAAATCTTTTATTAACTTTCCGCGTACGCGTTCGTTCTATCATAGCTGTGATCAAATCGATTGAGAATCCCACAAACGGGACACTCTGCAAGAACTTGCAGTTCAACAATTGGCGCCTGACTACTTTTCGTCGTAATTCCAGTTGCCTCAACCCGTTCTTCCATAGATACATGTTCTTTTGCAATTGGAATAAACCACGTATACTCAGTCTCACACATTCGACACGTTGCTTTTTCTTCAATTTCGGTTGGCTTTAATGTCATTTTTTCCAGCTCCTTTAGCAGAGTAATTCAAAGACTGCAGAAACAAGGCCCGGAAAACCTCCAATAAAACTGGGAATCCCTTCCTGTAAAGAGGGTTCCCGTTGTGAAAAAAATCAAACATCTTTCACAAGGTTAATTAGACAGTAAATCTTCGTCCATTAATTTATATATGGCATGAGCAACGCCATCATGCTCATTGGTTTTTGTAACAAATAAAGCCTGTTTTTTTATTTGCTCGTCCGCATTTCCCATTGCAATAGGATAGAAGGCTTTATTGAACATCGAAACGTCATTATAGTTATCGCCAATTGCGGCGGTTTGCTTCATATCCAGCTCCATTTGCGCTACAAATGTTTCAAGCGCAAGTCCCTTCTGAGCATCTTCATGATTAATTTCCAAGTTTTCTTTACCTGAAGAAGTAACCACAGTTTTTTGTACATTTTCAGCTGCAGATGCCGCTCGCCCTAATCGACTTTCATCAAAACAGAAACTAAGGAATTTATACACATGTAGGCTTTCATCTTCTAGTAGTTCATCAAAATCATTAATGGCTTTAAGTGATAAGCTTTCGAACTGACGCTTTGCTCCAATCTTCAATTCTTCTGGAGTTAAGGCGGGATTCGAACTCTTCATCATATCCATGATTAAATCAATCGTTCCTTCATAATCGTGCGTGAAAACACCTTTATTTGTAAATAGCTGATAATAAATCTCTTCACTATCAAGTATTTGTTTAATCGATTGGACTTGTTGACGATCAAGGTAAATGGCGTGCAAGATCTCTCCTTCAACAGAGCGAATCTCTGCGCCGTTATAGCAAATAACAGGAACTTCCAATCCACTTCCTTCAAGTGGCTTCATCGCACCATCATAGGCCCGACCAGTGTTAAGAACAACTGTTATCCCCTGACTCTGTGCCTCTCTAATCGCATTAACATTCTCAAAGCTGACTGTTTGTTCATTCGTTAAAAGTGTTCCATCCATATCAATTGAGATACATCTCATTAGGGCAACATCCTTTTCTATTTGGTCCAATCCTTCTTTCAAACTTCTTAAATAGTATAGCAAACGTAATGCTTGTATAAAAAAATAAACGATGTTGATATTTGGCTCATTTAACCCCTGTGACGAACGATCGAATGAACCGAAAATCGAATATAGCTCTAAACAAATAAAAAAGAGCTTTCAAGAAAGCTCTTAACAAAACGTTACTTTTTATTTTGAAAGAAAAAGTCAATGAATGAGGATATTACTTCGACAGATTGGAACCAGACGAGTGACACAGCGGTCATTGAGAAAAACCCAACCATCAAAATACGAAACAAATGCATGTTTCATTCCTCCTCTTTAACTCTCGATATTAGGTTTGATTTATTTATATCACAAAAATCAAAAAATTCAAATCAATTAATTTCACATTTGCTAAATAAAATAGGCATACGTACTGAGCACTGCAACAGCAAACATAACAACAACAATTAAATTCGCCCCAAGGTATGCTGCAACGATTGCTGCCACTGCCCCAATAACACCAAACATCATATCATCATTGATTGTTAAAATACCCGGAAAGATGAGCGCACCCAAAATCGCGAAGGGAACGTTCTTTAGTACATTTTGAATAACAGGCGGTATTTTATCAGAATTAAAGAATACGAGTGGAATCATTCTTGGAATATAAGTGACAACTGCAAGTCCGACAATAAGCCAGATCATAGAATTACTCATTCGTTCCCCTCCCTATAAACCATTCAACAATTATGGATGACAGCAGAGTGGCAATCACGATAGCCCAACCTGTTGGAAACTGAGCCAACGTAAGAATGCTATTAAATATTGCAGCTAACCCTGCAAGAAAAAGCACCTTCCGACTTTTTTTAGCAGACGGAATAAGTAACCCTACAAACATGGCATAAAGCGCAACACTCATACCCTGCTGAATCACTTCAGGTAGATTTGCCCCAGCAATGTATCCTCCCCCTGTAAAGATGACCCAACTAGAGTAGGAAATCAGACATAATCAAAACATATAACCTGTCGTGAGAGCACCTTTTTTTGTTGCGGAAACGGTAAACGTTTCATCAGTAATTCCGAAGGCGTAAACGGCTTTTTTCCATGGAGTATCTGCCTCTACTTTTTCATTTATAGAGGCACTCATCAATAGGTGGCGAATATTAACAATAAAGATTGTAAAAATAATTTCAAAGGCACCTGTCCCAATGGCAATTAAGCTAAGCGTAATGTATTGAGCAGCCCCTGCAAAGACGAGAATACTCATAAGGACCGCTTCATAAAGCGTTAGTCCTGTTGTTCTTGCAAGTAAGCCAAATGTGAGAGCAACCGGCATATATCCGACCGCTATGCTTACACCTGCTTTTAATCCATCTACAAAATCAGAATGACTCTTTGTTACGATAGCCTCCACTTTATCCCTCCTATTGCTACAAATTATTCAATATATTAAACTTATTGTATGTTATATTAAACAAATTTTCAATATAAGGATAAATATGTAACACTAAAAGAGGAGTATTCAATGGAAAACCAATCCCTAACAAAACAAATTGGCGAAAAACTAAAAAAGCTTCGTCTTGAAAATAAATTAAGTCTCGATCAACTATCCGCTCGATGCTCAGTAAGCAAGCCAATGCTTGCTCAAATCGAACGAGGTGCTTCAAACCCAACCGTTAATACACTATGGAAAATTGCAAATGGACTTGGCGTTTCTTTCACGGCATTCATCGATGAAGAACAGCCTGTTATCAAGAAAGTCAATCGATCTGAAATCGAACCATTAATTGAAGAAAGCGGAAAAATGAAGGTGGTCCCGCTCTTTCCGATGGAACCAGGAAAATCGTTTGAAACGTTTTATATTGAACTTGAACCAGGATGTGACTATCATTCTAATCCACATCCTGATGGTGTTGAAGAATATTTATTTATTGAAGAAGGCAGTATGACCCTTGAGGTTGATACGCAGTCATACATCATTTCTAGTGGAGAAAGTTTAAGATTCACTGCAAATTATCCACATTATTATCGAAATCCTTACAGTGAATCATGTAAAGCTATGATGATCATTCACTATCCGAGTTCTATACGTTAAGACAGAGAGTTATACGGAAGATATAGTTCTCCCCATTTAGTTCAGAAAGTTCTTTAGGAGGTCTTTGTGATGAGGAAAGCTTTATTTATAGTGACTCTACTGATTGTAGTAGCTTCTTTCTCCATCAACCTTTTTATCGAAAACAGTTCCCTACAAACAATCATCAACATGACAGGATTAGTTGCTATACTCTTACTAGCTATTTTTACAAGGAACCGAACGACTAGTATTAAAAAACATTGAATTACCCCATGTAAAAGACCAGGCGAGCAAATATTTTCGCTCGCCTGGTCTTTTATCATCTAACTTTTGTTTTCACTACTGATTCAACAGTCATTTCAACCGCTTCTGTCCAGGCTTCACCATATCCTGGATGCGGGGAATAAGGATAGATAAAATCTTCGTCTCTTGCCCCCATCTCAAGAGCTAGCGTTGCTTTTTCGATCAGTTCAACAGCACCAGCACCCACAGCATGAAATCCTAGAAGCACATGACTCTGTCGATCTCGAATGACTTTGATCCGACCTTCTTTATGGCCCATGACTGTTGCATAACCATTTGCTTGCATAGAAGAACTTGCCGTCATAAACTCATACCCTGCTTCTTTCGCTTCTTTGTCCGTTAAACCTACAGATGCTACCGGAATTTGAGTTTGGATGACTTGCGGAAGACAATCGAGCGTAAATGCGGCTTTTATACCGCAGCAACGATCCGCCGCCGTCTTCGCCTGCTTAATTCCCTTCGCAGCAAGCGAGGGTCCCACAGTTACATCACCACAGGCATAGATCATTGGTATTGACGTTTCACATCCCTCAGAAATGTGAATATATCCATCATCTTGTAAGTCTATTCCCGCTTGATCCAATCCAAGCGAATCACTATTATGAATCCTTCCAATCGAATAGGCAATTATTTCTGTTTCTAATTCAACGTTTTCTCCGTTTTGGTTACGGAATATCAATCCAAGACCATCGTCCTTTACACTGCAATCAGATACTCCTCTGAACACCTGAACCTTTTGCTTTTTAAATTGCCTTTTGCATTCACGTTGAATGCTTTCATCCCATTCAGAAAGAATCGCTTCTTGGTCTGTCACAATCGTTACGTCTACACCTAGCGAGCGAAACGTACTCGCCGCCTCTACCGTAAGATAATCTGCTCCAAAAATAACAAGTCGATTAGGCAGGGAGGATAACGCATAGAGCTGTTCTACAGGAAAAATGTTTTCTTTTCCGATTGAAATGAAGGATGGGGTTTTGGGTCGACTCCCTGTTGCAATAATCGCATCGTTAAATGACCAAACTTCAAATTTCTCCCCTTGTTCTACACCAATTCGCTCAGAAGATAAAAACGCTGCATGTCCCTTTACACAGTCAATGTTATTTGACTTAAAGCGCATCTCAAGACCTTTTTCCATGGAATCGATCATGCGATTTTTCTCGCTATGCCATTTTTCCATAGAAAACGATGAAGCTATCGTTACCCCTGGAGCCGTTTCCTTCATTTTTCTCGCTGAAGATGCCAGTAGTTTTGATGGTATACATCCTCTATGAAGACATTCCCCACCTGATCGAGATCGATCTACCATAGTAACGTCTCTTCCATGCTTCGCAAGTCGAAGAGCGGCTTCATAACCAGCTGGCCCTGCGCCAATCACGACAACATCTTTTTCATGAATGATCTCACCTACAACCATTAGACAAGCTCCGTTATAAATAGAGAAGGTTGTTCGATCAATTCAATAAAGCGATTCGTAAAGCGCATAGATGTCCCTCCATCTGCGATACGATGATCAAACGTCATTGATATCGACATTATTGAGCGAATAATGATTTCGTCTTTTTCCGTAACAACTGGCATTTTTTTTGTTTTATGAAAAGCAAGTAAAGCCGCTTCTGGATAATTAATAATCGGCGTAGCCCCAGTGCTACCAAGCGGTCCTGCGTTACTAATCGTAAATGTACCAGATGAAAGGTCTTTGCTCTTGAGCTGATTACTCATAGCAGATTGATGGAGGTTTTTCATCTTAGTGTGAATGCCTTTAATTGAAAGTTTGTCACAGTCGTGAATAACAGGCACAATGAGCCCTTCCTCCGTATCCGTTGCTAAACCAATATGGATATCAGGGTTTAAATAAATGAGACCTTCCTCTTCTTTTAATTCCGAATTGAAAATGGGATATTCCTTAAGTGCAAGGCATACTGCTTTAATATAAAAGGCAGCAACAGAAATAGATACGCCACTTTTTTCTTGAAGAGTCTTTTTCATCTCTAATACATTCGTCACATCTACTTCGTCAAAATGTGTAACATGAGGAATTGTGAGAGTGGATTTTTTCATTTTTGCTGCGATTTGTTTCCGTCTCGCTGAAAATGGAATGGTATCAGTTTGTAATAGATTCGTTTCGTTTGCTTTTTCTTGCTCTTGAGGCTCTCGAGGACTTTGTAACGTGGCAATATGTCTTAAAACATCTTCGTCTGTAATGCGTCCCCCTGGCCCGGTACCTGTTACCCTCTCGATATCAACGTCATTTTCTCGCGCTATTTTCCTCGTGAATGGGGCAGCTAAAATTCGTTTCGTTCGGTTTGGAATAAGCGTTTGCTCCACGTGTTGAGAGATTGGAGAGATGGTTAATAACGTACCCCCCACTTCAACTACTTCACCTGCCGCTACATGAATTCTTTCTACTTTCCCCGCCAGCGGAGATGGAAGCTCAGCGGTTACTTTATCAGTCTGCACTTCGACCAACGGCTGATCAATTATGACTTGATCACCTGGTTTAACAAGCAGCTGTACAATTTCACCTTCTGACATCCCTTCTCCAATGTCATGCAATTTCACGTCCATATACGATCCCTCCTTTAGAAGCGAACTGTTTCTTCAATCGCCTGCAGAACTTTACTAGCATCAGGTAGATAATCATCTTCAAGCGTAAATAACGGCACTGGCGCATCGTAGCCCGTTACTTTTTTTATCGGTGACTTCATATAGAGAAACGAAGTATCGTTAATGATTGAGATAACTTCACTTCCTACTCCTCCAGACGAGGCAGCTTCATGAATGATAACCGCTCTCCCAGTCTTTTGGACTGATTCAGAGATCAATTCTTTATCAAGAGGATAGAGACACCTGAGGTCAATTACATCACATTCAATTCCATTGGAAGCTGCTTTTTCAGCAGCTTCCTCAGCCACTTTCATCATAGCTCCCCAAGCAAAAAGAGAAACATTACTACCATTACGCCGTCTGTACCCTTTGCCTAGTGGTATCGTATAACTTCCCGTTGGTACATCACCTTTGCCTGTGCGATACATCCTCATAGGCTCAAGAAACAAGACTGGATCAGGATCTTTTATACTGCTAATAAGGAGCCCTTTTGCGTCATGTGGCGTTGATGGCACGACAACTTTCAACCCTGGTATGTGAGCAAATAGCGCTTCTGTACTATCGCTATGAATTTCTGGTGCTCTTACACCGGCTCCATAAGGCACTCGAATCGTCAGTGGTACTGTATAACGACTTTGTGTTCTCGTTCGAATTCTCGTCGCATGTGTCATAATTTGATTAAATCCTGGATAAATAAAGCCAAGAAACTGAATCTCCACAACTGGTATAAAACCATTCATCGCAAGTCCTATCGAAGTTCCTATTAAGCCTGACTCTGCAAGCGGCGTGTCTATGATTCTGTCATCACCAAAAAGTTCATAAAGCCCATCTGTGGCTCTGAAAACACCGCCATTTCTCCCAACATCTTCCCCTAGCACAAGAACGGACTCATCTTCTTCAAGCATCACCTTTAAAGCTTCCGTAATGGCCTGCACCATCGTTAGCTTTTTCATATTCACCGCTATACTCATTTTTCACTCTCCTTGTGAAAAAAGCGCTCTTTTTGTTCCTGCACTGGCCAAACGCTAGTGCCGAACACATGATCAAACATAAGAGCTTCATCTGATTTCTTTGTCTTTTCCATTTCCGAGACAGCAGTATTTAATCGATCTTCTGCTTCGTTCTTGATCTGTCCCACCCAATCAGATTCCCAAGCATTTCGAGCTTTAAGATATTCCTCCACTCTCTTAATTGGATCTTCCACCTGTCTTCTCCGTTCACTTTCCCCCTGATCGCGATATTTCGAAGGCTCATCTGTCGTCGTGTGTGCCCCATAGCGCCACGTAACGGCCTCAATTAACGTTGGCCCTTCGCCCTTCCTCGCTCGCTCTACGGCTTTCAATGTTTCACTATAAACAGCAAAGACATCATTGCCGTCCACTCGTACGCCTGGCATATCATAACCAAGTGATTTCTGAGCTATCGTCTTAGAGTTCATTTGTCTTTCAAGAGGAACGCTGATCGCATACCCGTTGTTTTGGTTAAAGAATACAACTGGGATTTGAAACACACTTGCAAAGTTTAGCCCTTCATGAAAATCCCCTTCAGATGTTGCCCCGTCACCGAAATACACTATAGAAACTCGATCGCTTCCTTTTTTCATCTCCGCCCACGCTGTACCTGTAGCATGAAGAATTTGCGATGCGATAGGTACAGATGGCGGAAAAATATGTTTACCCTTTGGTGGGACACACCCCTCAATACACCCTTTCCAATATAGAAAAATATTAACGAGGGAATGTCCGAAAGCAGCTGTTGCAGCATGATCGCGATACGTTGGGAACATCCAGTCTCCATCTTCTAAAGCAAGCGCACTTCCGATTTGAGAAGCTTCCTGACCTTCGAATGGAGCATACGTACCAATTCGTCCCTGACGCTGAAGATTGACTGCTTTTCGGTCAAACATGCGTGAGAACGTCATTTGCTCATAAAAGCGCCTGGCGTTCTCTACTGTGACATATTCACTTTCTTCCAATTGCCTACCTTCCCCATTAACGAGTTGTCTCAACGGAAACTGCTCAGCTAGATCCATTGACATCCACCTTTCATTCTATTTTAAGAGCGAACTGTCCATTTTCCAGGTTTCTTATGTGCAAAAAAACTATTTCTTCGTTTTCTACTTTCCAAACGCTTTTCGCAAAAAAGATTCGCTGCTTTTATCGTAGAAAAAGAATGCGTCTCTGCTTGCTCAAAAATAGATAGCAAGGTGTCATAAATGGCTTTGGTTTTTTGCAATACTCGTTTTGGATTTGGCGTATAAAGCTCATCAGATACTTGAATCAAACCGCCGCTATTTACTATATAATCAGGAGCATAAAGTATGCCGCGTTCATTTAACAAATCACCATGCTCATTTGTTAAAAGCTGATTGTTAGCAGATCCAACAACTGCCCGTACTTTAAGCTTATGAATCGTTTGGTCATTAATTATTCCTCCAAGGGCGCAAGGAACAAATACATCAGCATTCGCTTCATAGATTTCGTCTCCAGAAACAACCTTCACCCCACGGTTTAGGTCAATAGCTCTTTGAATCAAACGGTCAATCGCATGCTGATTAATATCTGAAACAATTAAATCTGCACCTTGCTCTAGAAGCAGTTCAGCTACTTTATACCCAACTTTCCCAAGCCCTTGAATAGCGTAAGTGCGCCCTCCTAGCTCTTCTGAACCAAACACAGTTTTGTTTGTAGCCTGTATTCCATAGACCACACCGTTAGCGGTTGGGACAGACGAATCTCCACTTCCGCCATACTCTTCCGGAACGCCGACAATGCAGCTGCTTTCTCTTAATGAATGAACGAAATTATCAGGAGTCGTTCCCATATCTGTACCAGTGTAAAACCGCCCGTTCAACGATTCGACAAACTGACCAAATGCGCGAAATAGCTCTGGAGTTCGATCTCTTAGCGGATCCCCGATGATGACTGCTTTTCCACCACCAAAGTCAACATCTGCTGCAGCGCATTTATATGTCATCCCTTTTGACAGCCTTAACACATCTTCTATCGCATCATCGACCGTTTCATAAGGTCTCATTCTACAGCCTCCAAGCGCCGGACCAAGTGTTGTGTTATGTATGGCAATGATGGCTTTTAGACCTGTATCGACATCATTACAAAAAAGTAACTGTTCATGCTCTATGATTCGATCAAACACGATTATCACCCCTTTATGAAATCGCTTACATTTTAGTGCTTGCTAATTTTTCATCGATAACGTTCTTAGGAAGAATGAACTGAATCACTTTCCCTGTCCCGATAAGTTCTGATCCTCTTTTCACGTCTACTCGACTAATAACAGATTTGTGTGTTAGCGAAATGATAACGGCAAAGATCTCGACCATTTGTCCTTCGCAAGCTGGCCCTAGATGTTTTACTTCAATCCCCCCACCAATGCCTTCCTCTTCTTCTTCAAGAAAAGGAAGAATAAGCTGTCTTGCTGCCCATTCCATATGGTAAACCATCGAAACAGTTGAATATGCCTTGTGGACTACTTTTCCTTCAAATTTTGCATACATGTCAGGGGTTACCTCTATTTGAATAACAGCACTTTGGCCGATCGTAATACCACTCTTCACCTGCTTCACCCCTTTAACATCACACTATAATATATGACGTTTATTTAACGATATAATAACATTGCGTATATTAACCGTCAATAAATTGTCAAAAAAATCAAAACAACTGAGTGAACTTCAAGATTATGAGTCAATTGACGAGCTATTATAGGAACAAATCCCCCACTTCATATTTCGCTAAGTGGGGGCTCTTACTCTTATTATCTAACTTCACTATCCTAACAAGGCGCGATCATTTGTCATTTTGGCCCCTTTTATTCGCTGGAATTCATGAAGTAACGCTTCAATCGTTAAGTTCTGTTTATCCTCTCCTTCTACTTCTAAGATAATTTTACCGCTATCCATCATAATTAAACGGTTCCCTAAATCTAAGGCTTGTTGCATATTATGAGTAACCATGAGTGTCGTTAAGTTCGTTCGCTCCACAATTTCTCCGGTTAGTTTTGTGATTAGGGCTGCTCTTGCTGGGTCAAGTGCTGCAGTATGTTCATCTAATAAAAGCATTTTTGGTTCTGTAAAGGTCGCCATTAATAAGGAGAGCGCTTGTCTTTCTCCTCCTGAAAGCAAACCAACTTTTGCGGATAAGCGATCTTCAAGGCCGAGGTGAAGTGTTTCGAGCGCTTCCTGAAAAGTTGTTTTCAGTTTCTTCGTCACGCCCTTCATTAACGTTCGTCTCCGATTTCGATTATAAGCTAATGCTAAATTTTCTTGTATCGTCATCGATGGCGCTGTTCCAGCCATCGGATCCTGAAAAACGCGCCCGATCAATTTTGACCGCTTATATTCTGGTAAACTTGTAATCTTTTTTTCATCAATGAATATGTCCCCAACGTCAGGTGTTAAGACACCAGATACCATATTCATTAAAGTCGATTTACCAGCCCCGTTACTTCCAATAACGGTTACAAAATCGCCGGTTTTAAGGGTTAGGTTAATGTCTTCTAACGCTATTTTTTCATCCAGAGTCCCTTCGTTAAATACTTTGTGAATTTGATTTAGTTGAAGCATACCCTTCGTCCCCCTCCTTCATTTCTTTCAATTTCACTTCTTGCTGGAGGCGTTTTCGCTTTTTACGGTTTCGCTCTTTCTGACCATCAATTAATTGTGGAAGAACAAGTGCAGCAATAACGATAATTGCCGTAATTAATTTCATGTCACCTGTTTCAAGAAAATCCACTCGGAGGGCAAGACTCACAACAATACGATAGACAATTGCGCCACCTATAACTGCGAATGTGGTCACAGCTATCGTCCTTGTTCCAAAGATAGCCTCCCCAATAATAACCGACGCAAGACCAATAATGATCATTCCGATTCCCATACCCACATCTGCAAATGAACTATACTGAGCAATTAACGCTCCTGCTAACGCAACAAGTGCATTTGAAAGTCCAAGTCCAATAATCGTTAGCCTATCCGTATTTTCTGAGAAACTCCGAATCATTCGTTTATTGTCACCTGTCGCTCTGAGGGCAAGACCAATTTGAGTACGTAAGAAAAGATCAGTCAAAATTTTAATCACTGTCGTAACAACAAGCATGCTTATTAATATAGCCCATGTTGAAGTGAGATTTCCTAAGCCAATACCTGATGCCATATTATTTAAAACCGAATTAAGTCCCGATGTCTCAAAAAAACTTTCTATCTTTGTGAAAATGGATCCTTCATTTAAGAGCGGAACGTTCGATCTCCCCATTATTCTTAAATTGATTGAGTAAAGAGCAATCATCATTAAGATTCCCGCAAGAAGAGGATTAATCTTCCCCTTAGTATGTAGAAGACCCGTCACACAACCCGCTAAGAAACCTGCTCCAATGGCTACAAGCGTAGCAAAAAAGGGATTAGTCCCGTTTACAATCAGAATAGCAGCAATGGCTGCCCCTGTTACGAAACTTCCATCAACAGTTAAGTCTGGAAAATCAAGAATTCGAAATGATAAATACACTCCAAGTGCCATAATGGCATATATAATGCCAGATTCTATTGCCCAAAACATTGCTGAGCCCATCTTAAGCGCCCTCCTCTTCCCTATCATTTGAAAGCACGTTCATAGTCCATCTGATAAAAATAGGTTCGAAAAAGAAAACTCTCTCTTTTTCGAACCTATTGATCTACTCGATATATTCCCCCATCTCTTCCCATTCTGTCTTCACTTCGATGCCCATTTCTTCTGCCGCTGTTTGATTCATTTTAAGTTTTAAATTCTGAGGGTATTGAACGGGGATATCTGCCGTCGTCTCTTCCCCCTTCAAAATTTTCGCAGCCATCAGTCCAGCTTCATATCCAATATCTTTATAATCAAAGCCATATGCTGCAAATGCTCCTCGGCTAACAGAATCGAATTCTCCTGCGAACATCGGAATATCTTTATCATTCGCTACGCTGATTACCGACTCAAGTGCTGATACGACAGTATTGTCAGTTACAATGTAGATCACGTCCACCTTACCAACAAGTGCTTCTGCAGCCTGTTTAACTTCAGCTGAAGTAGAGACACTTTTCTCAACAGCCTTCAGATCTGTACCTTCCATCGCTTCTTTTACAATGTCCACTTGCGCAACAGAATTTTGTTCACCAGCATTGTAGATGAGTCCTACATTTTTTGCGTCAAATTCACTTGCTATAAATTCAATTGTTTTCGGAATGGCTTCTGGATGTGTATCAGTCGTTCCCGTAATGTTCTCTCCTGGCTTATCAAAATCTTCAACAAGCTTTGCACCGACTGGATCAGTCACGGATGTGAAAAGAATTGGAATATCTGAGGTCGCATTTAATGCAGATTGTGCACTTGGTGTTGAATTAGCAAAGATTAGGTCGACTTCATCTCCAACTAGATTTTGTGCAATCGTATTGCTATTGTTCATATCGTTCTGCGCATTTTGAACATCGTAGGAAATGTTCTCGCCTTCTTTAAATCCATTCTCTTCAAGCGCCATTTTAAATCCTTCATAAGCAGCATCTAGAGAAGGATGTTCAACAATTTGAGTCACGCCAATTGTATAAGACTCCTTATCCTCTGCTTCGCCACTACTAGAATCCGTGTTTGATGAGGAATTGTTCGTTCCGCAACCCGTAAGAGCCATCACACTAACTAGAGAAATACCTAACCATTTTTTCCAGGATCTCAAACGCCTGTCCTCCCCCAAATAAGTTTTTTAAACTTATTGTTGTTATATTCTTTATCCACTGAAAATTCTTGACTAAGCCGGGATATCGTATCGTTATGGTACACTTGCTATTCTAGCTTGTCAACGAGTATTCAAACAATTGAAATTATTTAATATATTTTAAAAATAACACTTGATATATGACTACTTCTTCATAGATATTTTCTCAAACTCTTCCAGTTTATTTTTATAAATTAGTAATGCTCCTTCAACCATGTCTTCAAATAGTTTCTGGACAGAAGGAATAGATTTGACTATCCCACTTATTTGTCCTCCATTAATAAATCCATCTCCAAGTCGTCCTTCTACTGCTCCTATCCGATGTTTCTCTTCATCAGTCATCGCCGCAAAGTCTTCAGGCTTTACTCCACTTAATTCAGCTTTTAATAACTGATCTGCGTATTCAGTTCTCAAAACCCTTCTCACTTTTCCAACAGATCTCCCAACGATAACTGTTTCAGTATCGTTAGCTTCTAGAAGCTTTGTTAGATATCGCTCATGATATGGCGATTCTTCTGTCGCAATTAATCGTGTACCCATCTGTACTCCTTCTGCCCCAAGAGCTAAGGCAGCAGCAAACCCTCTAGCATCTCCAATCCCACCTGCTGCAATAACTGGTATTTGCACACTTGCGACGAGCTGAGGAATCAGGGTCATCGTAGTAATCTCTAGTGGAGAATTAATTCCAGCTGCTTCATACCCTTCTCCTACGATTAAATCTGCACCGGATTCTTCTGCTTTTTTCGCTTGTTTGACACTAGCTGTTACACAAATAACTTTTATACCGCACTCTTTAAGAAAGGGAACATAAGGTGCAGGATTTCCTGCGGAAAGAGAAACAATAGGAACAGCATGTTTTACTGCAAGTTCACACATCCCCTTTAAATCTGTTGTAACAGTAATTGGTATGTTGAGAGCAAATGGTTTAGCTGTTCGCTGTTTCATATCAAGAAGGAGGCTCTCCACTTCTTCAAGACTAAGCGTTCCAGTTCCAATCGTTCCTAGTCCTCCTGCTTCAGATACCGCCGATGCAAGAATCGGACTCGAAATATTTCCCATTCCCCCTTGTATAATTGGATATCGAATGGAAAATAGCTGACAGACTCGTTTCATTTATATCCCTCCTCCCATTCATATAACGATAATGATACGAAACAAAACATTCGTGTTATACTTATTAATAACATTCAAAGAAGATCAACATAATTCCTGCTTAATATGAAACTTCTATTTTGAAACAATGAAAAAATAGTTTGTAAGCTAAAAAAGAAGGGAGAGCAACTATGTTATTTTCGTATAATCGTATAGCACCTACTCTCGCTCCAAATGTTTTTGTCGCACCCGGCGCAAAAATCATCGGAGATGTCTCAATCGGAGAGGACTCTACAGTTTGGTTTAACGCTGTTTTAAGAGGTGATGAAGCACCGATTAGTATCGGGAAAGGATGCAACATTCAGGACAATTGCACCTGTCATCTATTTGAAGGGTATCCTCTCGTTCTTGAGGATGAGGTATCAGTTGGTCATAACGCCATTCTTCATGGTTGCACCATTCGAAAAGGTGCTCTAGTCGGGATGGGGGCGATCATTCTTGATGGAGCTGATATTGGAGAAGGTTCTTTAATTGGGGCACATACACTCATTCCATCAGGTAAAAAAATCCCGCCAAACAGCATGGTGCTTGGCTCACCAGGTAAAGTAATTCGTGAACTGACAGATAAAGATAGAGAACTGATTAAGCTAACCATTGAAACTTATAAAACAAAAGGGAAAGAATTTAAAGAAAGCTCGTGCGAAATAAAAGAATAGAAAAAAAGAAGGAACTGGAGGTTAATCCTCCGTTCCTTCTTTTTATAGTCGATCCGTTAAGAGAGGATGCTGTAAGGCATCATAACCGTTATCTTTGTTTGTTAACTCATTTCCTTCTTTAAAGATTTCTTCAAAGAAGCGAGAAGCCGGCTGGGCAAGTGTTCTGTAATAATCACTAAATAACGTAGCCGCATGCTCACCCGGCCACTCTTCAGGTAATAGTTCTGAGGGAAGTCCCGGATCAACGAAGAGAAATTTTCTATATTCATGAACCAGCTTTGCCCGTTCAACAAAGCACTCCCCATCACTCATCTTACCTTTTTCAATTTTACTTCGATCAATCACATAGCGCTCACTATACATTTGGATGAATTCACGATATTTCTTACTAATTTCATCCAAATCCCAGCATTCCTCTACAAGAGCCATGCTCTCGTGCGGTCCTTTGTAATCGGCTATGAAGAAATGGATATAATCACGAATATCATACTTCTCAATTAGCAAATTCACCTGTTCTTCAAGATGGTTGGGAGATAACCATAAACTAACAGAAGAACTTCCAAAGCCGCTCCACACTAACTCTTTACGCAGCTCATCGCGAATATGACGCTTCTCTTCAGGAATGTTATAAAGCAACATTCGCCATCTTCCGTCCCACTCTGAAGGTTGAAGCTTAAATATTCTTCGCGCAGCCTCATCCATCCTTCTAACACCGCGGTCTGTTAAGTAATAAAAACTTTTGTTACCTTCTTTCCTGGATTCCACCCAACCTTGTTTACTCATTCTTGAAATGGCCGCTCGAACAGATTGATCGTTATGACCAAACTCTTTCAAAAGACGAATCAGGCTTCCGATCCAAATTTCATTTCCATAATGTCTGATATATTCTCCATACAGTGTAAAAATCATTGATCTTGTATTTAAACCTTCACTCATCATCATACCCCCGCTCGTCATAACTTCATTCCGTTATGAATACGTCACTTAAATATGATGTTATACTACCAGAGCCATTGGTCCAAAGCAACTTTTACTTTCCTTTAAACACTGGTTTTCTTTTCTCTGCAAAAGCATCTAACGCTTCGAGACGATCCTCTGTTGGAATCGTTACTTCATATGCTTTAGATTCAATAGCCATACCAGTATGACGGTCTACATTCATACCTTCACGAACGGAAAATTTCGCCTGCTGTACCGCAATAGGAGCATTTTGACAGATCTCTCTCGCTAGCTCTTCACACGTACCTAGTAAATTCTCACGAGTCGTAACACCGTTTAAAATTCCGTAGTCGTAGGCTTCTACAGATGATAGTTTGCGAGCAGTTAAAACTAATTCCATTGCTTTCGCTGTTCCAATCAAACGAGGTAACCGTTGCGTTCCTCCCGCACCAGGTATGATGCCAAGACTCGTTTCAGTTAAGCCCATTTTTGTTCCTTCGACGGCAAATCGAAAATCACATGCAAGAGCGAGCTCAAACCCTCCCCCAAAAGCAAAACCATTCAGCGCAGCGATCGTTGGCTGGGGAAGCGATTCAACAGAGGAGAAAACCTCACGAATCTTCTTCACATTTCGCCGCACCTCACTCTCAGAAAGTGTTCGCCTTTCTTTTAAGTCCGCCCCTGCACTGAAAGCCCTTTCACCAGCTCCCATAAAAATAACGGCTCGCACCTCTCGATCCGAGTAAATATCATCAACAATGCCTTGAAGAACTGAGAGTGTTTCATAATTAAAGCAGTTTAATACATCTGGACGATTTAACATTACGTATGCCACATGGTTTTTCATTTCATATGTAACGACAGCCATTAAAAAAACCTCCTCTATGTTTGTAAGCATAGGAAAGAGCCGGGGGAGCTGATTGCGCAATCAACCACCACGGCTACTTTCACTCTATAGCATCTATTCTTGATTCACCCCCATTTTCCTGCTTTTTTCTCTCATAACTTAACTGCCGTGAAAAACTGGTTTACGTTTCTCGGTAAAAGCTTGAATGCCTTCAAGATGATCGTTCGTTTTTCCGGCTTCTCCTTGAGTCACAGCTTCCATCTCAAGTACTTCATCAAGATTACTTTCCCAACTTCTTTGAAAGTTTTGCTTAATGTGCTGCACCGCTTTAGGAGGAAGACTAGCTAAGCGATTGGCAAACTGATTCATTCCTTGCTCCCAATACTCATTTGAGAACATGTCTGTCACAAGACCAAGCTCTTTGGCATCTGCAGCACTTACTTTCTCTCCAAGCATAGCAAGCTCCAGTGCTTTCGCATGACCAAGTAATCGCGGTAGAAAGTAAGTGCTCCCAGAATCAGGAACAAGCCCAACATGAACAAAAGCCTCAATAAAGCTTGCACGCTCATGAGCTAACCGAAAATCACACGCTAGAGCAAGACTCATTCCAGCACCCGCCGCTACTCCATTCACAGCAGCGATCACCGGCTTACTTGATGACGTTATTTCTTTCACCATTGGGTTATAAGTAGATCTGAGCATTTCCGCGTGATCCACACCTTCTTCAACGCTACTTAAATCTTGACCAGAACAGAAAGCTCTTCCATTACCTGTAATAACAATGCAGCGAACCTCTTGATCGTTTGTTGCTTGATTGACCGCTTTCGCTACTTCTTTGTTCATCAAAGATGTAAACGCATTCAATTTATTCGGTCGATTTAGACGAATCCAACTTACACGATCTTTCACTTCATACTCAATCGTTTCGAACATCTTATTAACACCGCCTCTTCTACTTTGTATCTGCTGTCTCTCCAACTTCTTCGCCAACCATTAGTGTGACAAGATCTCCCGCAAACCCCATCAAATCTTTCCCTGAGGCTTTTCCTTCTTGCGACTTCATGCCAGCTTTCATCGCTTCGTGATCTTCATAATACATTTCACACATAAGATAGTAGTCACTTTTCCCCATTGGTGAACCAACTATTTTAGTTACTTCCATTTTTTTAAGACCGGGAATTTTTGATGTAATCGGAGCATGTGTATTAAAGTAGTGTTCATCGAACTTTTGAGCATTTTCCGGTTGTTTGTACAATGCGATTAATTTGACCATTCTTCATCAACCTCTCTCATTTTAATTAAATCGACACAGGCTTCATCGCTTCAAATGGATTCTTACACGACCTGCAATACAATATACTTCGACAAGCAGCTGGCCCAAAAATATTGTCCATCGTTGTATAAACTGATTCACAATAAGGACAGGGTACTCTCCATTCCTTCCCATCGTGTTCTTCTGGGGGAGCAATGCCAAACTTTTTCAACGCTTCTCTTCCTTTTGTAGAAACAAGGTCCGTTGTCCAGATCGGATACCGAATGAAAGTGACAGTTACAAAATCCACTTCAGGAATACTTTCTACAGCCAACTCAATATTCCTTTTGATCATATCTAGGGCAGGGCAGCCAGAGAATGTCGGCATAGCTTCAATTGTCACTCGGTGATTGGAGGTGTGAACTTCGTGTATTATCCCAAGATCAACAACGCTTACAACTGGAATTTCAGGATCCTTTACAGTTTCAAGAACCTCCATGACTCTTTCTTTAAGAAACATTCTATGTTGTCCCCCCTCCTTACCACTCAGCTGCAGGCACAGATTGATAGACTTCTGAAAGAGTAAGCAATGCTGTCATTAAATGCGTTGTATGAATCCCGTTTCGTCCATCTCCTTGCTTCATGCCCATTGTAAAAGTAGACTCTTTTTTATTTAAGTATTCGATAAAACGTTGCTTAAGAATTTCCTCGCCTTCAATAAGCGAGAGGCGCACCATTTGATCTCCTAAACGACCGTATGAAAAAACGCCACTTAGATCTTCAAGTACGATGCTGATCGCCTTCTCCATTCTGATTCTCGCTTCAGAAGTGCTATTCATTAGCTGTTCATACCACACTTCCCAGTGCATCATATGGTAGCTCATTTCAATAGAGATTTTTTGAACAATGTGTTGAAGAGGCTCATAGGATTCTTGTTTAATAGAATCAAGCCGGATTTTTTTTGCGAGAGTATAAAAGTAATTTCGGACAACAGTAAAAGCCCAATCATACGATGGATTTTCTAAATAGGTCCCCGTTCCATTCGGTAACTCCACAAGCACAGAATTACGAAAATGCTCATTTGATCGTTGATGTGTTAAAACATCAGTCTCGCCTTCACCAAGCTCTTCTAACAATGAATAATAAAGTGCTGCATGCCCCATTAAATCCTGGCTAATCGATGCAAACGCCACATCTTCTTCGATATGAGGAGCGAGGCCGAGCCATTCTGAACCTCGATAAGCTAGAATAAAGTCATCATCTGCTAATTGATAGATTAGTTCAATTAAGCATTGTTGATATTCCTCAGATTTCATTACCCCTCGCCTCCTCCCATAATGTCTTTTTCAGTGAGCTGTTCTTGCTCATACTGACGCCACTTTTTCCTTAAATATCCGTATCCCTTAGTCTCACGATAATTCTTCTCCAGATGCTTCATTGCCTCTCGTTCCTCTTGACTCATCCGTTTAATATGATCACGTTTCACTACCCAAATATCAGCTACCTGCTCTCTCCTAAAAAAATTTTCTTTCGCCATAATAAAAGCGAGCTCACGATTAGGTGCCAGAAGACTAAACTGATGCTGTAGTGATGCGGTATCCGACTTCTTACTAAAAACCTCATAAACTTCATAAAACTGATTATTTTCTTCACTCACACCCTATCACCTCACTAAATTCGTTTTTACGCTTGAACCGAGTGCATCTCTTACCCAGCTATTCATCTCATATGAACGAACGCGAAGTGCTAATCGCTCTTTCGATTTAGGTCCATTTCCACTAACAATTTGCTTGAATTCTTGCCAATCCGGCTGCTGATACGTCCATTCAGCAGTTGCTTCATCATACGTTAACGTCTCATCTGGTATGGTTAAGCCCAAGGCCCAAACTCTTGGAACATACTTCGTAAGAAATTCCTGTCTCAGCTGTTCATTTGTTTTCGTTCGGAGCTTATAGCACATATTCTTATCCTGATTCGTATGACCAGTATCCGCTTTTGATTTCGGTCCAAAAAACATGAGCAGAGATGGCCACCAATTATTAATAGAATCTTGTAATAAGGTACGCTGCTCCTTTGTTCCTTCCGCTAGAGCCATAATGATGCTTTCCCCATGCTGAGCATGAAACACCTCTTCCGCACAGATGCGTTTCAGAGCACGGCCATACGGTCCATAAGAAGTTCCTAACATCATCGTTTGCGAAATAATTGCCGCTCCATCTACTAACCAAGCAATCACTCCAGCATCTCCCCAAGTCGGTGCCTCCATATGAAAAACATTATGAAATTTCAACCTTCCAGAAAAAAGGTCCTGCATAATGTCATCGCGACCTTTTCCTAGTGGTTCCATTAAATCCTCAGCTACACGGAGCAGTAACTGTCCATGCCCCCATTTCATCCTGTACTTTAGCCATAATCGCAAGCTTTCTATAAAGGGTAGGGGCTTTAGGAACCCATTCTTTCTCTGGTAACGCCCCCATGATTTCACTAATTCCATGCATTGAAATTAACCTAATCAAGGCTTCTCGATAATCATCTGGCATCCAATCATCCGCTTCAATCTTTTCTCCATTATCAATACGATCCATAAACTGAGCCATTTGATGTTCTGAAGTTACCACTATTCCACACACCACCTATATAACGTTTATTTAACGTCATTATATTTTATTGTCATACAAATATCAATCGTTTTCTGATTATTCATAATAAAAAGCTGATCCCACTAGGATCAGCTTTTTGGTTTAGACGTTCATTTGTTTTCTAAGAGCTTTTCTCAGAATTTTCCCAGTCGTATTTTTCGGAAGTTCTTCAATGAATTCGATTGTCGTGGGACACTTATATTTCGCTAAATGTTCTTTGCAAAAGCTCATAACTTCTTCCTCTGAAATCTTTTGCTTCGTTACAACAAAAGCCTGCACTGCTTCCCCAAAATTCGGATCAGGTATCCCGACAACTGCAGCCTCTACAATTTCTGGGTGCTTGTAAAGAACCTCCTCTACTTCTCTTGGATAAACGTTATAACCTCCGACGATTACCATATCTTTTTTGCGATCCACTATATAGAAGTATCCCTCTTCATCCATTCTTGCTAAATCGCCTGTAAAGAGCCAACCTTCTTTAAGGGTAACGGCTGTATCCTCCGGCATTTTATAATACCCCTTCATCACATTAGGTCCCTTAACTGCTAGTTCACCAACCATCCCTACCGAAAGCTCTTGCCCAAGTTCATCAACTACTTTGTTTTCGACATTAGTAATGTTACGACCAATTGAACCAGCTTTCCTAGGTCGGTCTAATGGATTGAAGCACGTAACGGGAGCCGCTTCTGATAACCCATATCCCTCAGAAATGCGGACATTAAACTTTTCTTCAAAACGGTGAAGAAGGGCGACAGGCAAGGAAGACCCTCCAGAAATACAAATACGCATATGTTGAAAATATTCAGCACGGCCTTCAGGATATTGATAGAGGAAATTATACATTGTTGGTACACCTGCGAAAATTGTTGCTTTGTATTTCTCAGCAACACGAAAAACTTCTTGAGGACTGAACTTAGGAAGGATGACAATGGTTCCGCCTGATATAAGCGGTGCATTCATTGAAACAGTCATGCAGAATACATGAAACATCGGAAGGGCTGTAATCACCACATCCTGTGAGGAGATTTGGAGATATGATCCTGTATCTGATGCATTGCTAAATATATTCCTATGGGTAAGCATTGCACCTTTTGGTTTTCCGGTAGTACCGGATGTATAAAGAATAACAGCAAGATCATCTTCATTAATGGTTATTTCCGGTAGTGACCTACCTTGATCTTCAATCATATTTGTAAACGTTTTCAATTTGATGTTTGAAATCATTCTACTTTCTGTTCCCTCTCCTGTATAAACAACAAGACCTACACCATAAAGTTGGTCGGCCATTTTTTCAACGAGAGGTAGTGCCTGCTCTAACGTCACGATTGCTTTCACATCTCCATTATGAAGGAGATAGCCGATTTCATCAGGGGTATAGATAGGATTGATTGGAATGATGACTGCACCCGCTCTTAATGCACCGTAATAACTAATTAGAAATTCCGGCGAGTTTCCTAAAATAAGGGCTATATGATCGTCTTTCTTTACTCCTTCTGCCCATAAATTCGCAGCAAACATAGAAACCTTATGCTCAAACTCTTTGTAAGATACAGCATTATCTTGATAAATGTATGCCTGTTTCTCAGGATAAGTGGCAGCTGTCTCTGTTAATTGCTGAGATAAATTCATTCGCTCTCCTCCTATGTGAATGAGTAATCATTCATTTTTAATTTTCTAAATATATTATATTGGAAGAAAATTTCAGTAGCAAGGGGAACAGAGCAAAGTTCATAATTTAAATCAAAACAGCAAAAGTATTTTTTAGTGATAATCGTGTTAAAAAGCAATTCTCCCTCGTTTTAGTAAGCTAGTTAGAAAGCCAATCTCACATGAAATAAAAAAATTAAGAAGCTGGCCTCCCAGCTTCTTTCATTTAATAAAGAAGATCGATAAACTCTTCTTTTGTTATTTTCCCAAAATAATGAGAAACATCTAAATTTTGAAGTGCTTCTTCCAATGAACCAGGTTCATAACGAACACCAACTAATTTGTTTTCAAGTTCTTTTACATCACCAACACCAAAGAAATCTCCAAAAATGGTAGCCTGTTCGATGTATCCTTTTTTAACTTCAAGTCGAACATCAATCGAACCAATCGGAAAGCGTTTGGAATGCTGAACATTAAACTTCGGTGAACGACCATAATTCCAATCCCAGTTTTTATAGCGCTCTTCAGCAATTTTGTGAATCGCCTCCCAATCCTTTTCCTTCAGATTATAAGATGGGATCTCCTCTTTCTCTTCGAAAATATACTGAAGTAGCGTTTGTTTAAACTCTTCTCGCGTCATCTCCTGATCCATATGCTCACTAATATTCGTAACACGACTTCGAATTGATTTAATCCCTTTCGACTCGATTTTTTCTTTGTTTACTTTAAGTGCTTTTACGACATTCTCTAAGTTGACATTAAACATAAGCGTACCATGACTATACATTCTACCTTTTGTCGAAAACTGAGCATTGCCTGAAATTTTCTTGCCATTCACGAGCAAATCATTTCGTCCACTTAGCTCTGCGTCGACACCGAGCTTACCAAGAGCCCTCACAACCGGATCCGTAAATTTCTTATAGTTATGAAAGCTGTTTCCATCATCCTTTGTAATAATACTAAAGCTTAAATTACCTTGATCGTTATAGACGGCTCCACCACCAGAAAGACGACGGATCACATCCACGTTATTTTCGCGTATATAACTCGTATCAATCTGCTCAATCGTATTCTGGTTTTTTCCTACAATCACTGTCGGATTCATCGAGTAAAACAACAAGTACGTTTCCTCAGGATCAAGCTCCTTCAAAATGTATTCCTCTATTGCCAGATTAAGCCCCGCATCCATGATGTTTTCATTATCTATATAAAGCATAGCCTTACCTCCTGTTTATTCTTCTTCTATTCTAATGAAATATCAGTAAGGAATCAAAACCTGATACTTATGACCCCCTGACAAAAGAACGAAAAACCCCACCTACACTACCCTTTCCCCGCTCTCGCTCTACGAATATTGTAAACAAACGTACTATGAGGAGGAGCAATATGAAAATCGTTTATTACGAAAAAGGTGAAATCCCCGTCATCGTAGGGGCATCAAACCTAAACTCAAGCCTAACCATCGAACAAATCAAATCCGAAGGCGAAAAAAAATCCAAAGAACTAGCCAGACTACTTGGCCGAGAAATCGGCTTCCTAATGGACATGAACGGAAAACTAGACTCAACATTAGGGGAATAAAGAAAAGCGGAAGCCTCCGTTTAGACACGGCAGGCACTGGAGCCCTATAACTTGAACACGCTCTTTGTGTTCGAGTTATAGGGTGAAGTGACCAAGTGTCTGGAGGCTGCAGCTAGACATGAAAAGCGGAAGCGCCCGTTTAGCCTCGACAAGCGCTGGAGCCCTCTAAAAAGAACACGGTCTTTGTGTTCATTTTAGAGGGTGAAGCGATCGAGAGGCTGGGCGCTGCAGCTAGACACGAAAAGCGAAGACGAGCGTTTAGAAACGGAGATATTGGAGGTCTTGAACTAGAACACGCCCTTTGTGTTCTGGTGAAAGTGCGAAATATCGCAGTTTCTGCGAGTCGTAGCTAGACACGAAAAGCGGAAGTGGGCGTTAAGACACGGCAGGCACTGCAGCTAGATCATGAAAAGCGGAACGGGCCTGCTTAAATCCGCAGGATGTTGGAGCCCAATCGATTGAGACGCTTTTTGTCTCATTCGATTGGGCGAAACAGCCGGAGGATTTGGCCCGCGCAGCTAGATCACGAAAAGCGGAAGCGCCCGTTTAGACTCGACAAGCGCTGAAGCGATCGAGACCCTGCCCGCTGCATACCTCACATTAAAAAAACCAGAACGGTAACATCGTTCTGGTTTTTCATTATAACTATTTCTCGGAATTCCACACGAGCCCCGTAGATGCAAGCATCACTTCACCATCAAAATGTTGTTTAGCATCCATCTCAAGTTCTGATAAATCACCAAAGTGCGGAAGGTGTGTCAGCATCAGTGTAGATACATCCGCTTCTTTTGCAATTTTAGCAGCATCCGTACTATTCATGTGCCCCATCTGAGAGCCATCCATATCACTGTATAGATTACATTCTGAAATGAGTAAGTCAGCTCCAGCAGAGAACGTTTCAAATTCTTTCATATAGCTAGAATCTGCAGTAAACACCATGCTGTGCTCTCCATCTGTTATCCTTATTGCGTAACAAATAACCGGGTGCTTTGTTTTTTGAAAAGCAATAGAGAAAGGACCAAGTTCCAAAGTATCTTCTTCTCTATATTCCCTTGCTTCTGTATAAGGCTTATGATCCAAGCTATTAAATCCAGCCTCATCATATGGATGACCATAGATTGGCAACACAGGAAGCTCAGATTTGATTTTTGATTGAATTAAGCGACCGTGGTAAAGAACCCCTGTATCTGCAATGTGGTCCGGATGATAATGACTAATGATTACACTATCAAGCTCTTCTACAGATAGATGATGTTGGAGTTGAGATAGAACTCCGCTTCCACAGTCAATTAACAGGTTGTACCCTTCACTCTGAATGAGATATCCTGCACTCGCTTCTCCAGCCTTAGGGTATCCCCCCCATGGTCCTAAAACAGTGATTTTCATGCTTTTTACCTCCCCTGTTTTTTCTCTAATAAGGCACGAGCCGTATAATGATCCGTTACCAAAACATTTGCGTAGCCACCTTGCAACGCCCCGTAAATCGCTTCAACTTTCTTCGGACCGCCTGCAGCTAATATTGCTTTCTCTTTCCTTGAAAGATCTTCAAGATCAATTCCGATTGTTCGTTCATTTAACTCCTCATGAATAAGCATTCCCTTTTCATCAAAGAAGCGTGAACAAATTTCTCCTACAGATTTTGAATGAATCGCTTCAAGCTCTTGTTCTGACACATAATCAGCTTGAACAATAACAGAGTCATTTGTTGGAATTCCAACACTATAAAGAGCGATATTCGCATTTCGGCCCATATCAAGCACACGCCGAATGTGCCTATCCTCTTCCATTGTTTGCTTTACAAGAAGGTGATCTACAATAGCCGGAACAGGCAAGAAGTGACTTGTAGCATGAAAGGCACGACCAATCATTTGAATGACTTCGTAAGCGTATGTGTTAGTTTCGGAATAACTAATTCCTCCGTTTAATTGTACAACTGAAACGTTTTTAAGTAATTGATGACGAAGATTCTTACCGATTTCATTCAGAGTTGTTCCCCAGGAAACTCCTATTAAATCATTATCTTGAATAGTTGCATTTAAATAATCAGCTGCAATTTTACCGATATGTTTTTTTACAAGTTGATCTTCAAATTCTGGAACAATTGCGACTCTGGCATCTAAAAGTCCATAAGCTTCTGCAAGATCGGTAGCAAGCAAATGCACATCCTGTGAAGGATCATGAATCTTGATTTCAACAATTCCTTCTCTTTTCGCTTGCTTTAATAAACGGGAAACAGTTGGCCTTGAAACCTCAAGTCTCTTAGCGATTTCCTGTTGACTATAGTCTAATTGGTAGTATAAGCGTGCGGCCTCTACTACCTTTGTAAGTTTATCCTTTTCCATAGCAACACCTGTGTATTCAAAATTGGTTATCTTTTGGTAAGAAAAAGGCTTTCAGAAAGACCATTTTCGCCTTCTGAAAGCCTCTCACTCTCAACTAAAACCTATTGTATTATTTAGAGAGCATTGTCTTAACTTTAGTTACAACATTTTCAGGCGTGAACCCAAACTCTTTGATTACCGTATCGCCAGGTGCAGAAGCTCCAAAGCGATCAATTGCAAGGATATCACCTTTTTGGCCAACATACTTATCCCAGCCAAATGAAACGCCCATCTCGATACCAAGACGTGCTGTTACATTGTCAGGTAGTACACTTTGCTTATAATCAGCAGACTGCTTATCAAAGCGATCCCAGCTTGGCATGCTGACAACTGATGCAGAAATACCTTCTTTTGCTAATAGTTCTTGAGCTTCAACAGCTAGACCTACTTCAGAACCAGATGCAAGAAGAATCGCTTCAGCGTCTTCTCCACCAGCTACAACGTAAGCTCCACGCTTAACACCTTCGTATGCTTGATCATGTGAATCTGTCACAACTGGAAGATTCTGACGAGAAAGCACTAGAGCAGTTGGGTGATTTGTTTCTTCAACGGATAGCTTCCAAGCAGCAGCCGTTTCGTTACCGTCTGCAGGACGAATAACTGAAAGACCTGGCATTGCTCGAAGTGAAGCTAGTTGCTCAACAGGTTCGTGAGTTGGACCATCTTCTCCTACCGCTACGCTATCATGAGTGAATACGTATGTTACCGGTACTCCCATCAATGCAGATAGACGAAGTGCAGGGCGAAGATAGTCAGAGAATACGAAGAACGTTGCTCCAAAGATGCGAAGACCTTTATGAAGCGCGATTCCGTTCATCGCCGCAGCCATGCCGAATTCACGTACTCCGAACCAGATATTGCGTCCGCTATAATCCGCTGGTGAAAAGTCCTGCTCATCTTTTAACATTGTTTTGTTAGAAGATGCAAGGTCAGCTGATCCACCGAAGATTTGCGCATTGTTTTTAGCAAGTGCGTTTAGAACTTCACCAGATGCCGCACGAGATGCTGTACTTGTTCCTCTTTCATAAGTAGGAACTTCACTATCCCATCCTTCAGGAAGTTCATTATTTAGAGCAGCAGTTAATTGCTTCGCAAGCTCAGGATATTGTTCTTCATAGCGTGCAAACAATTCATTCCATTCCTGTTCTTTCTTACTGCCAGCTTCTTTAAGTTCAGCAAACTGACCTTTCACTTCTTCAGGAATAAAGAAGTCTTCGTCAAACGTCCACTTATAGTTCTCTTTTACAAGTGCAATTTCATCTTTACCAAGAGGAGCACCGTGAGAAGTATTTTTGCCGCCTTTGTTTGGTGAACCATAACCAATTGTAGTTTTCACTTCAATTAGTGTTGGTTGCTCAGTATTGCTTTTCGCTTGTTTAAGAGCGTCTGCAATTGTATCCATGTCATTACCATCTTCAACACGGATAACTTGCCAGCCATATGCTTCATAACGCTGTTGTACGTTCTCTGAGAAGGACTGATCAAGATCACCATCAAGAGAAATATCATTAGAATCATACATTACTATAAGACGACCTAATTTCAAGTGAGCAGCTAGAGAAGCTGATTCTGAAGATACACCTTCCATTAAGTCACCATCACCACAGATGCTATATGTGTAATGATCCACAACATTGAAGTCGTCACGGTTATATGTTGCTGCTAAGTGACGCTCAGCCATCGCCATACCAGTTGCCATAGCAAGTCCCTGTCCAAGTGGACCAGTCGTTGCGTCAACTCCAGGTGTCTCACCAAATTCCGGGTGTCCTGGTGTATTGCTTCCCCATTGACGGAATGATTTTAAGTCTTCCATTGAAACATCATAACCAAATAAATGTAGCATGCTGTATAGAAGAGCAGAACCATGTCCTGCAGATAGAACAAAGCGATCACGGTTAAACCATTCTGGATTAGAAGGATTGTGATTTAAAAATTGGCTCCATAGCGTATAAGCCATTGGTGCAGCACCCATCGGCATCCCAGGGTGTCCCGAGTTCGCTTTCTCAACCGCATCGATTGCAAGCGTACGAATCGTGTTAACAGCAAGTGAATCCATTTGAGTCGTTGTCATATGTATACACTCCTTTTTTTATATTGAAATTTAGTAAACACACTCATGAACAAATGTACATTTGTTATTATACATGACTTAATCAAAAAGAAAAAGGAAACCGATCACTTTTCATGTAAATTCTTTTTCCCAAAATTAGCTTCCCTCGAAACAGAGAATTCAATCCTTTTAAAACCAATAAAATGATAACTAAATAAGCCTATGATAGCTTGTACAAAAGAATACGTGAGCGAATGCCCACGTTTCTTCCTATAGTAAATATGCTTTCACTTCATACGGTCTCATAATCGATTCATTCTGCAAGAGATGACTTACTTCCTCGTAATTATGAACCAGTAACTCTCCACCACTTAGGGTGTGAGGCAGCTTCATCTCACATGTTTCTTTTGAGAAGTTTGCTGCAAGAAGTAAGCTTCTACCATTATAGCTTCTTGTATACACGTACAAATTCTCATCTTCTTCTAAATGCAGCTGATAATCACCATGGATCATGACTGGAAGTTCTTTTCGAAGTCGAATCAAATTCTTATAAAAGTAAAAAGTAGAATCTTCATTACTTAAAGCCTTTCTCGCATTAACCTCATGATAATTGTCGTTTACTTTTAGCCACGGATTACCCGTCGTAAATCCAGCGTTCTCCTCTTCAGTCCACTGCATAGGGGTTCGCGCATTATCACGACCTTTTTTATGGATCGCCTCTAAAACTTTCTCTGGTGTTTCTCCTTTTTCAATAACTTCTTCTGTATACATATTAAGCGTTTCTATATCTTCATATTCTTCAATTGAATCGAAGTAGACATTCGTCATACCAAGCTCCTGACCTTGATAAATATAAGGCGTACCTTGAAGAAAATGAAGCCAGGCTGCAAGCATTTTTGCTGATGTTACTCGATATTCCTGGTCATCACCGAATACGGAAACTGAGCGAGGTTGATCGTGATTCTCCATGTAAAGACTGTTCCACCCATTTCCGTGTAGCTCAGTTTGCCATTTTGAAATAATCCGCTTTAAATCAGTGAGTTTCCATGGCTGCTGATCCCACTTCCCACCAGGTCCACTCGTCACATCCATATGTTCGAATTGAAAGAGCATGTTTACAATACCGGTGTCTTCATTTGTGTACCTTTTTCCATCCTCAGGTGTCGCCATTGGCATTTCACCAACAGTCATAGCATTGAATTTCTTCAGAACCTTTTCATTCATTTCATTCATATAATCAATAAATTTAGGTCCATTTACAAAATGCTCTCCTCCCCATTGATAAGGAGAATCTGCTGTTACTTCGGCATCTGGTAAACCAGGGGTTTTGGAAATCAAATTAATGACATCCATTCTGAATCCATCCACCCCTTTATCTAGCCAGAATTTCATCAGATCATAGACTTCTTCTCTCAATTTTTCATTTTCCCAATTTAAATCAGGCTGCTTTTTTGAAAATAGATGAAGAAAATATTCCTGACTCTCCTCATCGTACTGCCATGCAGACCCACCGAAAAAGGAGCCCCAATTGTTAGGAGGCTGATCCCCTTTTCCTTCTCGCCATATATAGTAATCACGATATGGATTATCCTTCGATTTCCTCGCTTCAGAAAACCATTTGTGCTCATCAGAAGAATGATTAACAACGAGATCCATAACTAGACGAATCCCTCTATTGTGCATCTCTTCTAACATCTCATTCCAATCTTCTATCGTACCGAACTCATCCATAATGTTTCGATAATCACTTATATCATATCCATTATCATCATTCGGTGACTGATACACTGGTGAGAGCCAAACGACATCTATTCCTAACTCTTTTAAATAATCGAGCTTTTCCGTAATTCCCTTAATATCTCCAATGCCATCACCGTTGCTATCATTAAAACTTCGAGGATATATTTGATAAACGACGCTTTCCTTCCACCACTGCTGTGCCATGCTGCATCCTCCTAGAAAAAGATAATTTCTTAATTTGCGCAAACGTTTTCACTAACTATTATAAAAGAATGCTGGTTATAGTACAACAGCTAACAATCCCTAGTTTCCCCTCAATAAGGACAAGTTCTTTTATAAATGAATCAAGGATTGGTATAATAGAATTTATCGGCAAACCCTTCCAAACGAAGGAAGAATGTAGAACGAGAGGAGATAGGAGCAACAATGAGCATCATCCAAGTAAAAGATCTAAAGAAATCGTTCGGAGATTTAGAAGTACTTAAGAATATTAATACAGACGTAAAAGAAAAAGAGGTTGTATGCGTCGTTGGTCCTTCTGGCTCAGGTAAAAGTACCTTTCTTCGGTGTTTAAATAAATTAGAAGAAATAACTGGTGGTAGTGTGATCGTAAATGGCCACAACATAGCTGACCCTAAGACGAATATCAACAAAGTTCGACAGGACGTTGGAATGGTTTTTCAACATTTTAACCTTTTCCCTCATAAAACCGTGCTTGAAAATGTGACATTAGCCCCAATTAAAGTCAAAGGGGATAACAAACAAAACTCAGTCCAAAAGGCGAAGGAGCTTCTCGCAAAAAGTTGGCCTTGAAGATAAAGCCAATAATTATCCAGGGGAACTATCAGGGGGGCAAAAGCAGCGTGTCGCTATAGCAAGGGCTCTTGCTATGGAGCCAAAAGTTATGCTTTTCGATGAACCAACCTCTGCACTTGACCCTGAAATGATTGGTGAAGTTCTAGAAGTCATGAAAGACCTTGCCAAAGAAGGTATGACAATGGTTGTTGTCACACATGAAATGGGGTTTGCTCGTGAAGTAGGCGATCGTGTGATTTTCATGGACGGGGGATATATCGTTGAAGAAAATGTTCCAAATGAACTGTTCTCAAATCCTCAAAACGAACGGACGAAAGCTTTCTTAAGTAAAATCCTATAACAAAACGTGCAGGGAAAACCCTGCACGTTTTGTTATTATGTAGAACGTATTCAAAATTTTCATGAAGCAATATCTTGCTAATTCCCTCTACTCTTCTTCATTATCAATAACATCAAATATCTTTCTAGATTCGAATAAATCCACTACCTTATTCAACCACTCATAGTATCCCAACGCATAAGACATTTTATCTAAATCTGCTTCTGCCGTCATTTTTTCTTCGTTAGAAATATCATTCTCCAGTACGTCCATAAGTTCAGAAATGGATTCTCTACAAGCATCTCTATTCATTTCAATTCCTTTACGCCAGTGAATACAAAAGAAATCTGTAAAGGTTTGATACCAATCTGACTTCACCTCGTAAAGATCTTTACGCTCGCCCTTTCTCCATACCTTATCAACCATATTTAAGTCGATTAAAGTTCTTACTCCGGTAGACATACTTGTCTTACTCATTTGAAGTTTATCCTTCATTTCATCAAGAGTCATTGGCTCTTTCTCAAAGAACATCGCTCCGTATAGTCGCCCCACAGAAGGCGTGACGCTATATATATCCATATTTTTAGAGATGGATTCAATAACACGTTCTCTCGCATTCTCTACTCTATTATCTCGCAAACTATGCACCTACTTTTCCAATCGTTTGTCATTTCATAGTTTAGTGTTAACCTCGTTGATTGTAAAGTTTACATGTGAACCGTGTAGCATATACTAGCATCCTTGACGATACTTAAGCATTTACCTGTTTAGTTTGTACAGTTTTTTCTGTATGTACTGAATTAACTGATTTTGAGCTCTCACGACGTTTGTAGTATTAAGTACCTACGCTCTATACTTAATAGGTCGGTAAAAAAAGACTAGTAAATGACTGATTATCGTAAATTTCGACATATTTCAGTGATTTTTGTAACTTTAACCGTTGAAATTTATTAATAAAGGCAGAGGTGAAACTATGGAAAAAGCCAAAATTACTGTAAAAGACGTAACAAAAGTATTTGGCAAATCGCCCAAACAAGCTATAAAGCTATTAGATCAGGGCAAATCAAAAAGTGAAATACTTAAAGAAACTGGAAATACTGTGGGTGTAAATCGAGCAAGCTTCGATGTATATCCGGTGAAATCTTTGTCATCATGGGACTATCAGGTAGTGGTAAATCTACGCTTGTTCGTCTACTCAATCGATTAATTGAACCAACTTCAGGTCAGGTTCTCATTGATGATGAAGATATCGTCAGGATGAAACCTGAACAGCTTCGTGAAGTGAGAAGAAAGAAGCTTAGTATGGTATTCCAACGCTTTGCTCTTTTTCCACATCGTACTGTTCTTGAAAACACGGAATATGGACTAGAGGTACAAAGTATTGGCAAAGAAAACCGAGCAAAAAAAGCGCAAGAATCACTTGAACTTGTTGGTTTGAAAGGATATGAAAATAGTTTTCCTTCTGAATTAAGTGGTGGTATGCAGCAGCGTGTTGGTCTTGCTCGTGCTCTTGCGAACGATCCAGATGTACTATTAATGGATGAAGCATTTAGTGCACTAGATCCGCTTATTCGTAAAGACATGCAAGATGAGCTCCTTGAACTTCAAGAATCAATGGAAAAAACGATCGTCTTTATTACACATGACCTCGATGAAGCACTTCGCATTGGAGATCGCATTGCATTAATGAAAGATGGTTCTATCGTTCAAATTGGTTCTCCAGAAGAAATCATGACAAATCCTGCAAATGACTACGTTGAACGCTTCGTTGAAGATGTGGATCTTTCAAAAGTGTTAACAGCTTCCCACGTAATGAAACGTGCTGAAACGCTACGAGCTGATCGTGGGCCACGTGTTGCACTGGAGCTTATGAGAGAACAAAAATTATCCAGTATTTATATTGTTGATAAAAAGAAAAAGCTGTTAGGCGCTATTACAGCAGATGCTACGGCAAAAGCTATTGAGGAAAAGAAAGATATAAATGACATTTTGATCACAGACCTTCCTACTGTATCACCAGAGACTTTACTAACGGATATGTTTGTGAAAATGGCAGACTCATCCCTTCCTCTCCCCGTTGTCGATGAAGCCGATAAATTTCAAGGCATCATTGTAAGAGGAGCAGTTATCGGGGCACTCGCAGGCCACGAAACTGAATCCACGAAAGGCGAGGTGAACTAAATGCAACTTTTTCCTAAAATACCACTAGCTGACTGGGTTGATAGTATTGTTGATACGTTAACCGATAACCTTGAACCAGTTTTCGATAGTATTACATCTGGGATTGATTGGTTCGTAGAAGGGATCGTTTCCATACTAGGTTTCCCGCCAGCTCTTGTTCTCATTGCAATCTTTACGATTCTGGCATGGTGGTCTAGTCGCTGGCCAATAGCAGTATTCACGTTACTTGGACTTCTGTTAATCGATAATCTCGGTTATTGGGACCCAACTATTCAAACACTAGCACTTGTTTTAACTTCGGTCATTATATCGATTATTCTCGGTGTACCACTTGGAATCTGGGCATCACAAAGTGACCGTGTAAGAGGAATTATCACACCGATATTGGATTTCATGCAGACAATGCCTGCATTCGTATACCTCATCCCAGCTATTCTATTCTTTGGGATTGGTATGGTACCTGGAATCATAGCTTCTGTTATCTTTGCAATGCCTCCTACGATTCGTCTTACGAATCTCGGCATTCGTCAGGTGCCTGAAGATTTAATCGAAGCATCTAATGCATTTGGATCTACAACAAAACAAAAGTTGTTTAAAATACAACTCCCACTTGCTACTCCAACGATCATGGCAGGAATTAACCAAAGCATCATGCTTTCACTATCAATGGTCGTTATTGCATCTCTAGTAGGTGCACTAGGTCTCGGAGCAGACGTATATCGCGCTGTAACACAGATTAAAGTTGGTATTGGTTTTGAAGCTGGTCTTGCCATTGTTATTCTAGCGATTATGCTTGACCGGATTTCTCAAAATATAGGTAAAACAAAAAATTAAGGGGGAATTACATGTTTAACTTTAAAAAAGGGTTAACAGGACTTGCACTATTTTTGTCACTCACATTGATTCTTGCTGCTTGCGGCGGTAACAATGGCGGAGATAGCAGTGAAGGTTCCAGCGAAGGCGGTACTAACGTTGGAGAAGCAGTAGATTACGAAATCGTAGGAATTGAACCAGGCGCTGGTATTATGAAAGCTACGACATCTGCACTTGAAGAGTACGATAGCCTTAAGGGTTGGGAATTAATCGAGTCCTCTTCAGCTGCTATGGCTGCAGAACTTGGTAAAGCAATTGATGATGAAGAACCGATTATCGTTACTGGTTGGACACCACATTGGATGTTCGCCAAATACGACCTTAAATACCTTGAAGATCCACAAGGTCTTTATGGAGATGAAGAAAACATCGAAACTTTTGCACGTATGGGGTTAAAAGAAGATCAGCCTTCTGCTCATACAATTCTTGATCAGTTCAACTGGACTCCAGAAGATATGGGCGATGTTATGGTCGAAGTACAGGAAGGTGCTAAGCCTGAAGAAGCAGCACAAAACTGGGTAGACGAACATTCCGACATGGTAGAAGAATGGACTAAAGGTGCTGATGAAGTAGACGGTGAAGAAATCTCACTTGCATATGTAGCATGGGATTCTGAAATCGCAAGTACGAACGTAGTAGCTAAAGTTCTTGAGAGCGTAGGCTATGAGGTTAAATTAACTCAACTTGATGCAGCTTCTATGTTCATCGCTGTTTCTGAAGGTGATGCTGACGCAATGGTAGCTGGATGGCTTCCAATTACACACGCTGACCTTCTAGATGAATATGGTGACAACATGGACCGTCTTGGAGTAAACCTTGAAGGTGCGAAAACAGGACTTGTTGTTCCATCATACGTTGAAGCTGAATCGATTGAAGATTTAAAACCAGCTGAATAACATAAATGAAAAAGCGAGATGAGGAATTCCTCATCTCGCTTTTTTTATTAATCAATCAACACTTTTTCTTTCAAGAATTCCATTGCAACATCCTCAGGCTCTTCTCCATCCATATCCACTTTTGCATTCATTTCAGACATTTCTTCTTCTGAAATACTTCCAGCAAATTCGTTCACAACCTTCTCAAGATCAGGATGTGAATCTAGAACTTCCTGGCGAACAATTGGTGCAGCATAATATGGTGGGAAAAATTGCTTATCGTCTTCGGTTGTCGCAAGATCAAAACGAGCAATTCGACCATCAGTGGTAAAAGCTGGGATGACGTCAACTTCTCCTTCATTTAAAGCATCGTACATGATATTCGGATCTAGACTCACTTCATCCTTGTAAGTAAACCCATAAGCTTCTACGAGTGCATCGTAACCATCTTCTCTTTCATAGAACGTGTGTGGTCCACCAAATACCAAATCATCTGAAGCTGGGATAATGTCCGAGAACGTTTTTGCATTTACCTCTTTTTTTGTGTCTTGAGTCATTGCAAGCGTGTAGCCATTCTCAAATCCAAGTGGTTCAAGCCAAACAAGATTATATTCATCTTTGTATCCTTTTTTCACACGTTTAAAAATCTCATCAGCTGACTCATCTGATTCAGCACTTTCTTTAAGTACCGCTTCAAGACCTGTACCTGTATATTCCACGTACATATCAATATCACCATCGATAAGCGCCTGTTGTAGAATATTTACTTCACCAACACCTGCATCAACCTCTACTTCATAATCACTGTTAGCCTTTATGTACTCCGCAAGAAGGTGTGGTAAGATATATTGCTCAGTCCAGGGCTTACCGGAAATAACGATCGGATCACTTTCTTCACTTCCGCTATCTCCTCCACATGCAGCAAGAACCATGACAACTCCTAGTAAAAGTAAGGTAATTCTCTTCAAACGAATCTCTCCCTTTATTTTTTTTGCTTTAACTCCTTTAGGAGTTGCCGCATTTTCTAATAATTTTAGAATTAAATCAAATCCAAGAGCCAGAATAGTTGCAGGAAGTGCACCAGCTAATACGAGCTCATCTTTATTCGAGGTAAGACCACGATATATAATATCGCCAAGTCCTCCTGCACCTACAAAAGTAGCGAGAGTTGCAACTCCGATTGTTAGGACAGTAGCTGTTCTGACACCAGCCATAATAACCGGTAGAGAAAGAGGCACTTCAATCTTCATCAAAATTTGCATATTCGTCATACCCATCCCTCTTCCAGCTTCAATAGAAGATTGATCTACGGAAGTGATGCCAGTGTACGTATTTCTGAGGATTGGAAGAAGCGCGTAAACCGTTAAAGCAATAATAGCAGTTATGTTTCCAATCCCTAGAAATGGAATAAGAAACCCGAACAGGGCTAAACTTGGTACTGTTTGAAAGATAGCTGCAACCGCAATGAATGGCTCCGCTAGCTTCTTTCTCCGTGAAATAAAAATACCAAGTGGAACAGATATTAATATCGCAATCACAATAGAGATGAACGAAAGGAAAAGGTGCTCCTGAAGTGCTACTAGTATATCATCCCAACGATTCTGCATCGTCTCAATAAATAGAATGAAAAAATTCTCGTCATTCATTCAGGCTTCCCTCCTCTCTTTGATCATATTGTTCAAGTCCTGCTAACCCTCGCATCATACTACTTCTTGTAACTAATCCTGTAAGCTTATTATCTTCAACTACAGGGATACTGATCGGCTGATTTTCAGCAAATCGTTTCGCTATTTCAGGGTAGAGCGTGCTCTCATTAATGGACTCGATCACTTCAATCACATCCACAATTCGTTTCCCATCATCACCATAATGGTTTTGGACCTGTTCTAGCGTAACGACACCGATATATTCCTGCTCTGGCCCTGTTACAACCAGGCTATCGACTCGCTCTGATTTCATTAGACGGAACGCTTCTGCAAGACCTCTACTTTCTTTCACAGTTGCTACTTTTCTAATCATTAAATCGACAGCTGTTGGAGCTTGCCCTTTAGCCATTCGTTCATCACCTATGAAATTGCGGACAAATTCATTCTTAGGGTGGCGTAGCAAGCGATCCGGCGTATCTAGCTGAAGAATTTCGCCATCTTTCATAATGGCAATACGATCGGCGATTTTCATAGCTTCATCCATGTCGTGCGTAACGAAAACAATTGTTTTCTGAATTTCTTTCTGTAGCTTTACAAGCTCGTCCTGAAGCTGTTCTCGACTAATAGGATCTAATGCGCTAAATGGCTCGTCCATCAAAATAATTGGTGGTTCTGCTGCAAGTGCACGAATGACACCAACTCTTTGCTGTTGACCGCCACTCAATTCTAGTGGATAGCGAGACCGAAAAATAGAAGGTTCTAACCCTACAAGATTAAGCATTTCATCGACGCGCTTATCTATTTTATCTTTGTCCCATTTTTTCAGTTTGGGAATTAAGGCAATATTTTCAGCAATTGTCATATGTGGCAAAAGTCCAATTTGTTGAATGACATATCCAATGCTTCTTCTTAGTTCAACCGGGTCCTGATCCGATATTGGTTTTCCATCAATATAAATTTGTCCACCACTTGGCTCTATTAATCGATTAATCATCTTCATAGTAGTCGTTTTTCCACAGCCGCTTGGCCCAATGAGCGTTAATAACTCGCCCTTTTCAATATGTAAATTAATATCCTTGAGTGCTTCAGTACCATCAGCAAATTTCTTACTAATATGCTCGAAAGTAATCATTCTATCGCCTCTCCTGCCTCCCGAAAAATCCATAACTTCATAATACTTACCCTTCCATAACCTAATATGAAACCCTCAATGGCGCTTCATCACAACTTTCTTACTATTACTGTATCGTTTTTCCATTCATTTATCAAAAGAAAAGAGGCCGTCTCTATCAAATGATAGAGACGGCCTCTTGTTTCATTATTCATTCATAGCTGGTTCCAAGCCATGCTTTTTACGCTTTTTCAATTCTACAAAGAAGAAGGTAATGGTTCCAATAGCAAAGATCGCAATAAATCCTAAGAGAACATATACATTTTGCCACATGAAGTCAAAATCACCACTTGAAATGACGGCTTTCAAACCAGAAACTGTATACGTCATTGGCAACCATGTGTTAAAGATTTGTAGTCCTTCTGGAATTAACTCAAGCGGGAATGTTCCTGCACTTGTTGTTAATTGTAAAATCAAAACAATGATCGCTACAAATCGCCCTGGATCTCCTAACGTTGTTACAAAGAACTGAATCAACGCCATATAAGCGAGACTGGATACAATAGAGAAGAGTAGGAATAATGGAATACTCTGTACTTCTATTTGCAATCCGTATAATAGAAGCGCATCCGACACAAGCGCCTGAATCACTCCAACAGATAGTAGAATGCCATATTTGCTCATAAACCATCCAATTGCTGTACGTGGGCTTCCAGCCGGATCACGAAGTGGGAACACAATGGACATAAGTAGCGCTCCTACAAATAGACCAAGTGAAAGGAAGTATGGCGCAAAACCTGTTCCATAGTTTGGTACAGATGAGACGGCTTCTGTATCTACATTTACTGGATCAGCAAACATATTGTACGTTTCATCATCAGCATTTGTATTAGAAGTTTCCTCAGCCGCTTCGCCAAGTTTATCACGAAGCTCTGTTGTACCATCTGTGAGTTTCTGTGCCCCGCTGTCAAGATCTTTAGATCCATCCGCTAATTGACCTGCACCGGATGATAAATCAGACGAACCACCTTCTAGTTCTGATAGCCCACTCACAAGCTCTTGTGAACCACTTGATAGTCCATTCATTCCTGAGTTAATTGTGCCAACATTATCAATCATGCTGTTCCAACCAGTCGCTACAGTATCGTTACCATCTGCAACCCGCATTGCTCCTTCTTGAAGCTGAGCAATTCCAGACTCTGCTTGATTAATGCCATCACCAAGATCACTGAGTCCATCTTCTAGTTTTCCTTGTCCTTCATAAAGACCACTAGCACCTTGAGCAAGTTTCCTTTGTCCTTCTAATAGAGCATTCATCTTAGAAGATACACCTGAAAGTTTATCTGAAGCGTTAGCAAATGTCGTTGCTACTTCTCCAACTGACTTCGCCGCTGAACCAGATTTCTCAGCAATCGGTTGAAGCTGGCTAATTAGCGCCTGCTTCTGCTCATCCGTATATTGATCACTTGCTTGAATTGATTCAATTACGCCTTGCAGTTCTTTAGGTACCGCAGTTGCATTCGTTACTCCACTCGTTAGTGACTGTTTTAATCCTTCTGTATCAACTTCTGGTAATGAACTATTTTCTAATTCTGCAACAGATTGATCTAATCCAGCCATTAACTGCTTCGTTCCAGCGCGGCTTTCTTTAACACCAGATAGAAGTTCTTCTTGGCCAACTTTAAATTCACCCATTTTAGTACTAAGTTCTCCAAGCCCATTACTTACTCTTGAAGCTCCATCAGCTAGCTCACTAACTTCTGGTTGTTTTTCTTTTAAACCGTTTAATAAATCGGTTGTACCTTTATTTACCTTACTAATGCCATTTGCAAGATCAATGGACCCGTTTTCTGCACTACTAATGCCGTTGGTTAACTCAATTGACCCTTCATTGAGAGAGGCTAAGTTGTCTTTCAACTGCTGCGTACCGTCTTTCAATTCGGAAGAGCCATCAGCAAGCTCACCTGCACCATCTGTTGCTTCCGATAAACCATCAGCTATTTCACTGAACTTATCAAAGACAAGCTCACTGTAATTTTCAGTGATGTTCTCAGCAATTTGAGATTTAATTTCACTAACAGCCGTTCCACCGATTTGTCCAGCTAGAAAGTTAAAGCTTTCATTGGGAACATATTCAAGGTTTAGTTTATCCGGGTGTTCATCAAGAACAGTTGTCGATTTCTGAGAGAAGTTCTCAGGAATTTGAATTTTCATATAATAAGTTTGATCTTCAAGCCCTTTGTTCGCTTCTTCTTCATCTACAAAATCCCACTTGAATTCCGGTTCATCTTTCAGTTTATCTACTAATTCATTACCGATTTCAAGATGTTCCCCTTCGAAATCTGCCCCACTGTCACTATTTACAACAGCTACGGGAATTTGATCTAGATTTTCATAAGGATCCCAGAATGCCCACAAAAACATTCCACTATACATTACTGGAATAAACAACACCGCAATAACGGGAATTAAGATTTTTTTATTTTTTAACAATGACGACCATTCTGACCGAAATAGCCGAGATGATTTTTTCATTTTTGTCCTCCTGTCTATTTGACCAAATTTCTCAATTGGTCATTTTAAGCCAAAAAAAAGCAATGTTCTTTTTATATAAACGCCTCGATTGACCAATTTTTAATAATGGTCATTTTTTGCTACAAAAAGTAATATAACACCGTTTCATTAGAATAGCAATAGCAGTAGTCCACTTTCTTTGGATACTGCTACTTCAATTTAATCCCACTCATCATATAAAATTCCAGGTGATTTGCAATTTCTTCTTTCGTAAATGAAGAATGAGTTTTTTCCCAGTCAAAAATGAGTGCAATATACATTTTAAACATAAGAAATGCTGTAAGAGAAGGATCACACTTCTTCACTTCACCATCAGAAATACCTCTCTCGATTTCTTGTTCTAGAAAAGAAAGAATGGCTTTCTCAACAAGATCAAGGGCGTCCATTGCTGCAGGCGTTCCAATTTCACGCACTTCTTGAGATAGCTTTATAGCTAATTTGTGCTCCTTCCGATGTTCCAGCACACTATAAAGAGCACGATGGAGATTGACAAAAAAGGACTCCTCTCTATGAATGGAATCTTGAGCAAGCCCCTTCAACTCCAACACCATACCTCTTACAATTTCATTGAATAGCTCTTCTTTATTTTTGAAAAAGGTATATATGGTTCCTTTTCCTACATTCGCAATTTTAGCGACTTGGTCCATTGTCGTTGCTTTATAACCAAACATGGAAAAAGATTTTTCTGCTGCTTCTAGAATGCTTTTTCTTCGATCGAACGTCATCATTATCCCCCTATTGCTTTGTGATTGGTAGTGTTATTGTAACCGTCGTTCCTTCGCCTAGTATACTTGTGTAATTCACTCTTCCACCAATATTTCGAATTAGCCGGTTCGTGATCATTGTACCTAAGCCAGTTCCTTTCGATTTTGTTGTATAAAATGGTAGACCGATCTTTTCAAGCTCTTCCTTGCTCATCCCGGCTCCATTATCACGAATAACGATATCTACCGTACCTCTTTTTGTTCCGTATTGCAAAGCAACATGAATCAATCCTTCTCCTTCAATTGATTCAATTGCATTTTTTATAACGTTTATTAAACATTGTTTTAATTCTTGGGGATTACCCCATATATGAAATTCGCCCTTTTCATCATATTGAATCTTAACCGCGTAATACGAGGCTAATACTTCCGTTAATGCAACTGTATCTCTGACAATTTTATTCAAATCTACTTTTTCACAGTCACTTTTTGAAGGTTTGATAAGCATCAAATAATCTGTAATGATTTTATTCGTCCGCTCGATTTCTTCAAGCATCAATGGGGCATAATTTTGAACTTTAGTGTCCGCTGTATCAGCCGAAATAAACTGCAGAAGACCTTTAACAGTCGTAAGCGGATTCCGTATTTCATGAGCGATAGCAGCAGCCATTTTTCCCGCAACTGATAGTTTCTCAAGATAAACCGTTTCTTGAAGTTGAATATTTATTAATACAAGTCGTTCAGTTAAATAGAAAATAATGAAATAGGCGATTGCAAATGACGTGAAATAGATCGGATAAAAATAGGCTTTTAACGGTTCTAAGAAAATAAGAATGATGGCAATATACGAAATGATAAATAGAATTCCTGTGAAAATAATCCCTTTCCACTTTCGGATTGATCTTTGAAAGTAGTTCATAAATCCAATTGCAATGAGAAAACCAACAATCGCAATAAGAACTCCAACCCAAGCATTTTCTCCACCCATCCAAGTTCGTGTTACAGAAATCGTGATCATGCAAATGAGACCAGGCAGTTTGCCACCGTATAATGTTACAAGAATAAGAGGAACAACTCTTAAATCAAAAACTGTATCTCCGAATTTTTCTAACGGAAAGAGCATACAAAGCAGAGCCATCAAGGAACTGATCACTCCATAAATTATTTTCTCTCTCAGGTTTATCGAGCTTGCTCTTGTAAATGGCATGACCATATTCCGGAGAAATAAGACTGAAAAGAGCATTGAAATATTAATAAGTAAGGGCCTTGCCATTTCCGACATGATTCGTACTCCTTTATTACTAATTGTTGCCATATACATTCTACCATTAGAATTTCTTCTGCACTAACAAAAATAGATAATAGTTCCAGTATAACATTTGTTAATTTATACAAAATACACTTCATTAAGTATTCTATAGAGAAGAGAAATATAAAAAAGGTTCACCGCATTCGGTGAACCTTTCTTTTTATTTGAAGAAATTTTGAACTGAGGCTACAGCTGCCTCACCCTGATCAATACAGTCAGGGAGACCTACTCCATTGTATGAAGCTCCAGCTAGAAAAACGCCCGGCATTTTCTTTTCAATTCCTGAAATGACGGTCTGAATTCTATTACGGTGGCCAACCTCATATTGCGGCATAGATTGTCTCCATCTCGTGATTCGATAAAACTCAGGGTGTCCTTCAATTTCCATAATTTGATTCAGATCGTTTAATACTGTCTGAACGATTTCTTCATCACTTTTCTCAACAATACCATCATTACCTGCTCGACCTACATAACAACGAAGAAGTACTTTTCCTTTTGGTGCAGAATGTTGCCACTTACGATGTGTCCAGGTACAAGCGGTAATCGTATAATCAGCGTTTCTAGATACAACAAATCCTGTTCCGTCCATTGCCTTTTTTATGGCTTCTTCAGGGAAAGCCATTGCAACTGTTGCAACCGTTGTGGAAGGCATTTCCTTTAACGGAGCTACTTCCTGATGGTCTCGTAACATATGATATACCTGCTGATGCGGGGTCGTGATGATAACAGAATCAGCTGATAACTCCTCGCCGTTTGTTGTCTTAAGCGTGTAAGATCCATCGGCCTCATTTTGCTTTAATTGATCCACCTTAACATTTTTTCTAATGTTAACGTCTGTTAAACATCTTTCAATCCCCATAACAAATGACTGTAAACCTGATTTGACCGTAAGAAAAGCCGGCTTTTTCTTACCAGTGCTTCGGCGAGAAGGTGGTGTCGTCTTCTTCATCCCTAGAATTAAACTACGGTACTTTCTTTCCACTTCTGAGAATTGAGGGAAAGTTGACATAAGGCTGAGTTTATCGATATCTCCTGCATAAATACCTGACAGTAAAGGTTCGATTAAATTCTCAACAACCTCATTCCCAAGTCTTCTTCGAAAGAATAGTCCAAGTGACTGATCTCCCTCTCCCTGTTCTCTCCTCGGAAGAACTAAATCTCCTGCTGCTCTAGCTTTCCCTTTTAAGCTAAATAGCTTTGTCGAGATAAATGGAGAAAGCTCCGTTGGGATTCCCATTACTGCTCCACCTGGAATCGGATAGAGCTGGTCATTATTTAATACGAAGGCTTGTCCAGCGGAATTCGGAACAAGTTGATCTCCCATTCCCACTTCATTCACAAGACGTGCTGCGCTTTCCTTTCTAGCAAGAAAGGAGTCAGGACCACGTTCAATCACAAAGCCATTTGTCGTATCCGTTTGAATCTTTCCACCTAAACGATCTTTGCCTTCAAGTAACGTGATTTCATAGGATTGATTTTCGTTCCTCATCTCTTTTTGAAGGTAATAGGCGGCGGTTAAACCAGTAATCCCGCCTCCGATAATCACGATTTTTTTTGTTTGTTTAATCATACTGTATCATCTTCTTTTTTATTAGTTCATGCTTCACAACTGTGGCTAATATCTCTATAAATTCATCCGTTGCATTGGGCATTTCCGGACGATGATAGGCTGCACCAAGCTCATTGGTCATCTGTTGACATTCGTAATCATTGTCATATAGCACCTCGAGATGATCAGCGACAAATCCTACAGGACAGTAAATAAATCCTGTGTAACCTTCTTGCTCAAATAAGTCTCGAGTTAAATCTTGAATATCTGGCCCAATCCACGGATCTGGCGTATTGCCCTCGCTCTGCCAGCCAATAGCATAATGTTCGATCCCAGCTCGTTCAGCAATATGCTTTGCCGTTTCTTCTAGCTGGCCAGGATAAGGATCCCCGTTCTGCAAGATTCTCTCAGGTAAACTGTGCGCTGAGAATATAACAATGGTTTTCTTTTTTTCCTTAGCATCAATCTGACTTAAACACGATTGTAATTGATTCACCCAATATTGGATGAACTTAGGCTCGTTGTACCACTGGTCAATCGCATAGATATTGGGGAAGCCCCGTTTATCTGCTTCAGCTCTCGCTCGTTCATTATAGGTTTTCACACTTAATGTAGAGTAATGCGGAGCAAGAACAAGACTAACGGCTTCCTCAATCCCATCTTTCTGCATATTCCGAACGGCATCTTCTACAAAAGGTTCAATATGCTTCAAGCCAAGATAGCTCTTAAACTCTACCTCTTCGCCAAATTCTTCATTCATACGATCCTCTAGCTTCTGAGCCTGTTTTGTTGTTATATCCGATAAGGGAGATATACCACCAATCGCTTCATACCGTTCAATCAAATCCTCCAACATTTCTTCTGTAGGTCGCTTCCCCCGACGTATATGTGTGTAGTATGGTTCAATTTCTGCTTCACTTCGCGGTGTACCGTAAGCCATAACTAATAGGCCAATGGTTCGCTTCATGCCATACCTCCCCCATTTCCATTAACTGTTCTTACGCGTATATTCGTGTACAAAATTTGTTAAACGCTGCAATGTCTCAACTTGAACTTGTGGGAACACCCCATGACCTAGATTAAAGATAAATCCTGGCGTCTCCATCCCCTGATCAAGAATTTCTTTTGTTCTTTGTTCAATAACTTCCCACGGTGCAAGTAGAAGTGCAGGCTCGAGATTCCCCATGAGCGGCTTTTTAATCCCCTCAACTTCTCTCGCTTTCTTAATCGAAATTCTCCAGTCTATTCCAATTACATCAACAGGCAGCTTGTTCCATTCCTGAATAAGATGACTCGCTCCAACGCCAAACATTAAGAGTGGAACATTCAGTTCTTTTAAAGCAGAGAAAATGCGATTCATAACAGGAGCAATATACGTCCGATAATCCATATCATTTAACGCACCAACCCATGAATCAAATAACTGGATAGCTTGAGCACCCGCTTTTACTTGAGCTGTAAGATAAGCAATTGTCATATCCCCAAGCTTATTCATTAGCTGAAACCATCCTTCTGGATCAGAATACATGAATGCTTTCGTTTTATGATAATTCTTAGAGGGTCCACCTTCAATCATATAGCTTGCAACAGTAAACGGCGCTCCGCTAAATCCAATTAAAGGAACAGACAATTGCTCCCGTAGCATCTTAATAGTTTCCATTACATAAGGAATATCTTTCAGAGGATCAAGTTCACCTAGTCGATCAATATCAGATCTACTCTTAATGGGATTATCGATTACAGGACCTACACCTGATTTAATTTCTACATCCACCCCGATAGATGGAAGTGGCGTCATAATATCTGCAAATAGTATCGCTGAATCAACACCAAGCTGTTCAACGGCAAATCGCGTCACTTCAGCCGCTACTTCTGGGTTTAGGTTCATTTCATGAAATGAATATTTTTCTCTGATTTTTCTATATTCAGCCTGGTATCGACCTGCTTGTCTCATATACCAGACAGGTGTATGATCTGTCGCTTCTCCTCGGCATGCCCGAAGAAATTGATCATTAAATGATGCTTTATTCATGCTTGTCCACCTTTCTAATTGCAAAACGTACTTTTTTACATCCTTACATACTATAGCGATCGTAAGCTTCAGTGTACAGATATTGAAGAAAAAAGTCATAAAATCGTCCAACTTTGAAGCCGTTTACATCGTCTACTTTACCATAAGTAACCGAGCGTTTAAGTGAAAATCCTCACTCACTTACCTGTTTTCCTCTATCTTTTTATTTTCTTTCTCTTCTTCATTACCTTTAAACCTATCGAACAAACTGACGGAAGCTTCATTAGATGCCTCTCCTTCTTGCTCTGTTAACGGATTATAAGGAACTACTTGATAAGATACAGATCCAAAGAATGAGATCGAGTTTCTTGTATATTCCCCTTTTCCTTCAACTTCAGCTATCTTTTTTCTCTCCCCATCTTTCATTTCATAGATATGATAAACAATACGATCATCAGAGGATGCTGTCCAATTCAATTTGACGGCGGGAAGACCATAAAGGAAATCAAAATCTGCCTTCAAATCATTCACTTTTGGAAGGGTAATAGGTTTTTCCATATCTTTCAATCCTGAAGGCTTACTAAATTCCTTAGTACTATTCTCATCGATTGAAGTATTTACCACCTTTTTAAAAAGTTGAACCGGATATTCACTTCCACCCGTCAGATACTGTGAATCCGTTGTCCGGTCATACCCCATCCATACTGCACCCACCAAATCTGGTGTAAAACCGACAAACCAGGCATCACGCGAACCACCCGATACTCCCTCATACGAAGTTGTTCCAGTCTTACCAGCGATAGCAACATCTGCATCTCCACTTGTGGCGGTACCATTCTTAACGACACCTTCGAGTATTCTTGTCATATACCATGCCGTTTGTTTGGAGTACACTTTCTCTTCCTCTTGTTTTGCTTCACCTACTACCTTGCCGTCATTATTGTATAACTTACTAATAAAATAGGGATCGACACGCTTTCCTTCTTGAGCAAACGGACGATAGGCTTCCATCATCTCATAGGGAGAAACGCCTTTATCAATCCCTCCAAGAGCGATTTTTAAATCATTATCTTCAATTGTAAGGCCACTTTTTTTCAAGAAAAGATTTTGAATATGAAATTCCAATCTCATTTAATAACCAAACTGCAGGTGCGTTAGCAGATACTCTGACAGCATCATAAAGAGAGAGCTGACCAGCGTATTGGTTATTATAGTTAGATGGAGAATACCCATCGTAGTCAGTCTTTTCGTCCTTTAATAATGTGTAAGGACTGTATTCCTTTTTCTCAATTGCTGGCCCATATACGGCTATAGGCTTGAATGCAGATCCAGGCTGCCTCTTTGAGGTCACGTGATTAAGACCCTTCTGAACATAATCACGACCTCCCTGAACCGCTACTACTCCACCACTCTTTGCATCCATCATTGTCAAAGCCCCTTGAGGCGGATTGTTAGGATCACTTCCTGGGAAAAGCTTTCCGTTTTGAAATTGTTCATAAGCTGCTTTCTGCAAATCTTTATCCATCGGAACTACGATCTTATAACCACCACGTAATACTTCTTCATTCGAAAGATTAAATCGAGTCTTCGCTTCTTGAAGCGTCATATCAATGTACGTAAGAAAAGCTGCCTCCTTTGTTACTTCTGCCACATCAAGAGATAGCGTCTTTCCTTGAAGTCGAACCGCTTCTTTTGGTGTTAAATAATCCTGTTTCTCCATTAAAGATAGCACTAAATCTCTACGCTCTTTACTCTCTTCAGGATGATTAATTGGTGAATAATTTGAAGGTGCTTTTGGAAGCCCAGCTAACATGGCACCTTCTTCAACACTTAACTCTGAGACTGGTTTATTAAAAAACAACATGGAAGCTGACTGTATGCCATAAGCACCATGTCCAAAATAAATCTGGTTTAAATACATTTCTAATATCTTCTTTTTACTGTAATTACGTTCTAAATTAATTGCGATAACAGCTTCTTTCGTTTTCCTCAACCAAGATTTGTCATTAGTTAGAAAAACATTCTTAGCTAATTGCTGTGTAATCGTACTTCCGCCTTCTACTTTTTTTCCAGCAAGAATATCACGATAAAGCGCTCGGCCAATTGCTTTTACATCAAGTCCATGATGATCGTAGAATCGGCTATCTTCTGTTGCAACGAAAGCTTCCTGAACATGGTCTGGAATATCATCTATTGAGACCGGCTCACGGTTTTCAAAATAAAGTTTAGTTATAATTTCTCCATCTTCATCAACAAGTTGGGTAGCTGAATTCATCACAAGCTTTTTTTCGTCGATGACATAGTTTCCAGCCAGTAATATCCCCAAATACCCTAATAATCCAATGAGGAATACAGCTAATGTTGCGATTAAGCCTATGCCGAGTTTTTTCATTCTATGAGGCACTCCCTTATTAACTTAATTACAGCTAAGCTTACATGAAATAATGTTATATTTGTACTATATACAATGACGATTCTGTTTAGTTTTTGCCAAATAAGGGTAAAGTATCAGGCAATTCTCCCTGATCACTTCATTGAAAGGATGAATAAGATGAACGTTTACGTTACATATGGAACTTACGACTATTTATCAAAGGTAAAAGAAGATCATGATGGAGAAAATGTAAAGCTTTTTTCTAATTCTGATGGTGCTGCACTTTATCACGAAACGTCTTCCGAAACTTTTTTCAAAAACGCTAAGAAGTACGAATTAATGGACGAAAAAGGCGAGGTAACTGATCCTGGTTTTGTTGTTTTAAACCATATACCTGTTGAGGAGAGTGAACGGGCGATATTTGAAGATAGGTTTAAAAACCGCGCTGGGAAAGTGGAAAATGAACCCGGGTGTCAAGGAATTCGAATTTTACGTCCAGTTCATAACGATCCATATATCGTCGCCACATTCTGGAATACTGAGAAGGACTTCAAGAATTGGCAAACTTCTGAAGCTTATCAAACAGCGCACAAAAATCGTAACACAAGTAAAGGACTTCCAAAAACGATCTTTTCAGGAAAGCCATATCTTAAAACTTATCAAATCGAAAAAACAGATTCGGTTTAATTCTTAACGTGGTCGGGTAGTTTTTAGCTTAAGTGAATTATTCATATAGGAGTGAGCCTCATGTTAGTAAGCGAGAGTGAAGTGAATAAATACACGATCGATACAAAAGATGGCCAAAAAGGCGTCTTAAAAGAGCTCTATTTCGACGATGAACATTGGACTATACGGTATCTTGTTGTTGATACACACAAATGGTTACCTGGTCGAAAGGTATTGATTTCTCCGATTTCAATCGAGCAATTGAATCATGAGAATGAAGCTATTTCAGTTTCGCTTACATCTGAAGAAGTAAGTGAAAGCCCTGATATTGATACCGATCAACCTATTTCTAGAAAACACGAAATGGAACTGAATCGCCATTTTAGCTGGCCTTATTATTGGGTAGGAACTAATGCTTGGGGAAACGGGATGTATCCAAGACCGTTTATGGCTGATGATTTACCTGATGTTGATTCAACTTTGCATCATTCTAACCAAGACGAAGAAAATCACTTGCGAAGTACTAATGAAGTAGCTGGATACCACATTCAGGCGACTGACGGTGAAATTGGTCATGTTAAAGATTTCATTTTTGATGAAGAATCATGGCAGCTTCGATATATCATTGTTGATACTAAAAACTGGTTTTCTGGAAAAGAAGTACTGCTTTCTACAAAATGGATTCATGACATTCACTGGCAGGATCGATCGGTAGTTGTCAATATAAAAAAAGAAGAAGTTCGTCAATCACCAGAATTTCGTCTAAACGAACCCATTACTCGCCGTTTCGAAGAAGACCTTCATACGCACTATGGTAAAACGGGATACTGGAAATTTTAATGAAAGCGAGGTGGCCTTCCACCTCGCTTATTTCAGACAAACTTTGAGTTGATTTCCCAGGAAATCTAACTTGTTGACAGCAAATTAGCTTTCTTTCCTATATTCACACCATAGTAGAGGCACATTCGTCAGTTTATTCCAAAAGACAAAAAAGGGAAATCATAGAAAAAGAGAGATAGGAGATTTATTGTGGCGAATTCTAATAAAAAAGACAAACAAGTAAAATATCCCGAAAGACAATTTTATTTTCCAGCGCAAATTGTTGAAACATTTATCGCAAAAGGGGAGTCTCATAGCGCCAGGCCACTGAATCGGCAGTTTATTTTATCGATCCTAGCTGGGGCATTTGTTACGTTCGGAGCTATTTTCTCTGTTCTAATTGCTATGGGAGTTGAAACGGAAGGTGTTAGTAATCTTCTTTCAGGAATAGGATTTGTAACAGGATACGCGATTGTTTTTATTTCAGGAGCCATTCTCTTTACTGAAGTTAACGTACTCCTTCCTACGTACATTCTCCAAAGGAGATTTTGGGTTCCTAAGAATATAATGAAGTTTTGGATAGTTTGTTATTTTGGTAACTTACTAGGTGCCCTGCTGGTAGGTGCTCTTGTCGTTGCATCAGGATCATTATCCCCTGAATTCTATAGCGAATTAGCTACATATACAGAGCACAAAATGAAATTTCTATCTCATGGAACGGTAGGGTGGTTTCAAATTCTTCTTTCAGGTATTATTGCAAACTGGCTTATTGGAATGGCTGCGTTTCTTGCTACTGCAGCTCGTGATTTAACAGGTAAAGTTCTTGCTACTACACTTCCTGTTATTATATTCGTAGCCGGAAACTTCCAGCATAGTGTAGCCAACATGGGGTATTTCAGCACATCCTTTATTCATGGCTCTGAATACTCTTGGATGGAATTCCTGTTCTTTAATCTAGTTCCAGCAAGTATCGGTAACCTGATTGGCGGTGGGGTACTCGTTGCTCTAACATTTACGTATGCGTTTAAAGAAGAAATTAACGAAGAAAGCCTTCCAAAAGAAGAAGCAGAGTGAGAAAAAGCAGCCTGTCAGTTGACAGGCTGCTTTTTCTTCAAAGAGGATATTAATGAAATAACCCTGATTCTCTGGACTTTTTCATTAAATACTTCGTCTTTTTAATGATAACTTCCTTAAGTACCGCTCCTATGAGAAGGAACACAACAGAAAAAATTCCCAAAAAGAATAAATCTTCTTTTGCTCGTGCCCATACAATTCCTCCTACTGCTTCTCTCATTAAATCTACTGCGTACGAAAATGGTAAATAAGGATGGATTGCTTGAAAGAACTCTGGTAGCAAAGCAACTGGATACGTTCCACCTGACCCAGCAATTTGAAGAACAAGAAAGACAATAGCCATCGCTTTACCCACATCCCCAAACACAGCAACTAGAGTATAAACCATTAACATGAACACAAAGCTAATCACGATGCCAAATAGTACAAAAAGAACAGGATTTACGATATCTACATTTAAAATAAAGAGATCTCCTGATGTAACAACAAGCGTCTGAAGGAAACCAATGCTAATAAACGTCAATAATTTTCCGAAATACACCTGGCGATTCGACGCTTCTTCAAAACCAGTGGCTTCAGTGGTAAGTAATGAAACAAGAAGAAGTGCCCCTACCCATAACGATAGAACAGTATAGAACGGTGTCATACCTGTACCGTAATTTTGAATCGGGAAGAGTGAATTTTTACTTAACACTATAGGTTCTGCGAAAAAGCTTTGCTCTGCCATAGGATCATTCTTCAGTAAATCAATGATCTCGTTAATATCTGTTTCTCCTTGAATCTCTCTGATTCGATCCGCTAGCTGGTTCACTTTATCATTTACGTAAGGATATTCATTTAACATGTATGCTAAAATATCCTGACCTTCGCCGATATTCTTTTCAGTACTTGAAAGAATTCGTTCCACTTCAGGGATGGTGGTTTGCGCCTCTTTTAATGTCGATCGAGCATTCGATAACGTCTTTTTCGCACTTGCCACTTCAGCAAGAACACGAGGCTCAATGTTTTCCTTGTACTCTTTTAAGAATGAATCGATTCGATCAGCTGTTTCTCCGGATTTTTCCTGAAGAGTTGTTAAAATATCATCTATTTCTTCTTGCTTATCAGCTAAGGTAGATCCAATTTCATCACTATCTGCTTTAATGGTCTGTAACTGTTCTTTAACTTGATCAAGATCAGCGATTGCCTCATCGATAACCTCTTGCTGCTGCGAGTTAGCGGCAGGCTCCTGCACCGGCTCTTGAGGAGATTCTTCTCCTTCTTCCTGCGACTCCTCATTCTCGTTATTATCGCTAGCTTCCTGTACTTGCTTCAATACGACTTCAACATCATCAATACGCTGAACAGATTCATCTACTTGTTGATTTATCTGATTTCTTATTTCTTCTACTGAGGATAAATCAATATCTGGCGATTTTAAATCCGATAAGAACTTATTTACATCCTCAGCTGTTTGTTGAGCTTTAGTTAAATCTTCCTCTACTTGCGGTGCAAGCTTATTCAAGCGATCTTCTGACTCGTTTAAAAATTGTGTTGTTTCATCAATCGTACTAATGCCTTCACTCGTAATTTGCTGAGCTTCCGGAAGAAGTCCTTGAACTTTATTTATCACATCTTCAGCATCTCTCGAGTCAGATAGGGCATCGGAAATCAAACGATTGATCTCTGGAAGGTTCTCTTCTAGTTTGAAGACATATTCCTCGAATTGTTTTATGTCAGATAAATCCTTTTCAAATTCTACTCCTAAATCATTAAATACCTCAAAGATCGTCCCATTCACAACCGATACAAAGTTACTTGTAATTTGATCAACAATGACACTCGCGCCTTTTTCAGTGATCTTTGGTGCGATCGCATTTACTTTTTCGTTTACATAGTACTCTACCTCTGCTTTCTCGGGTTCATCATTAATAACTGTCCCAAGTTTCTCTGAAAAGTCTTCTGGAATGACGATCACTGCAAAATAGTCCCCATACTCAAGCTTATCCATCGCAGCTTCTCGATTTGAGAAATGCCACTCAAGACTGTCATTATCTTTCAATTCCTTCGTTAACTCTCCACCTGCATCAATTTCCTTATCCCGAATGGTTGCCCCCTTGTCTTCATTGACAATGCCAACAGGAAGCTGATCCGTTTGACTATATGGATCCCAAGATGCTCCAATATTAAACCAAGCATAAAGAGAAGGAAGAATAATGAGACCACCTAATAGAATCGCTGCTACCCAATTCGTTCCAATTCCCTTCCAATCTTTCTTGAAAATTCTTAAAATATTCTTCATTTACAAGCTCCTACTCGTCAAAATATGTATTCTCCAACTAGTATAATTCCCTAAGAAGTGAATTGTCATGAGAAATGGGTCCAATGTCAATCAGTCCAATCTCACAATTAATTGCGATAGCTACTATGTGGAGGTGTTCAGCTAATTGAATTCGAAATCAACTTTTTTCGAATTCTACTATCCGTGTGTACTTCACCGAATATAAGGGAATAAGAAAGGAAGATTATACGAAAGGAGTCATTAACTTGACACGTGTAGCCATTATCTTAAATCCCAAAGCTGGAAATGTTAAAATGGTCAATCAAATTGATACGATCCAAGAAAGACTACGAGAAAACTATGATCAGGTTTCACTTTATAAAACAGAATATAAAGGACACGGTGCTGAATTAGTCGCAGAACTAGGCGACGAAGTAGACATTCTCATTGGGGCTGGTGGGGATGGAACCATAAATGAATTAGCAAATGCAATTTGCCAAAGAGAGAAGCGTCCTGTTTTCGGTATTATTCCTGGAGGAACTTGCAATGACTTCTCTAGAGCAATCGGCATCAACCAGAATCCACTCCTTGCTGTTGAACAGCTATTAGAAAATAACCGTTCCCATATTGACGTAGGTCGCTCAAATGATGAGTATTTCTTGAATTTCTGGGGAATCGGCTTAATCACTCAGGCTTCTGAGAACATTAACCCTGATACAAAAGAAGTTTTCGGAAGGCTTTCTTACTACATTAGTACTGCACAAACGATCAACAATCCACAGCCTTTTCATCTTAAAGTAGATGCCGATGGGCAGAATTTTGAAGGGGAAGCTGTCATGATGATCGTAGGGAATGGTCCATTTACTGGCGGGATCCAAGCTTTCTTCCCTGAAAATAACCTGCAAGATGGTGAATTTGATGTCTTAATCATTAAAGAAACGTCTCTTCCAACTTTTTGGTCCATTTTTCAATCAAAGGTTTTCAAGCAGTCGCGATTTAACGAAGATATCATTCATTTCCAAACAAAACGTTTAAAAATAGAAGCTGATCCAGAGCAAAATATCGACTGTGACGGAGAACGTCATCATACGACTCCGTCAACGCTCGAAGTATTGCCTGCATACTTAACTGTTCTTACTGGAGAAGATTTTTCTGAATGAACCTAATGTTAACGAGGATCTCTTAATCCAAAGAACCCATTCAAGAGAGAAAATGCAAACAAATAGCCAGAGTGTACCAGCTGCATAACCTGCTAGAACGTCACTTGGATAATGAACACCTAAATAGATTCGACTAAATCCGATCAGTACGATGAAGAAGAATACTAGTGTTCCACTTAACCACTTTGTCGTTCTACTCCTCTGGCTTCTTACAATAAGGTAACCAATAAATCCATATAGTAGAAAAGATCCCATCGCATGTCCACTAGGGAAACTATACCCCACTGCATCATAAGCAGCATCGATGGAAGGTCTTGACCTAGCAAAAAAATGTTTTAGTTCTGTCGTTAAAAGTCCGCCTGCAGCCTGTGCTATAACGAAGAAGAGAATGCTCCAACCATCACGTAGTTTAAACCATAGAAAAGCTACAGTCGCAACAGAAACCACTGAAATCCACCAAACAGAGCCAAGTTCTGTTATAAATTCCATCACATTTAATAATCCATCGGAACGAATGCCGTCTACGCCAGAAATAATCGCTTGATCAAATTGTAGCGTTTCTTTTTCTAATATTTCTTCTGCTAACTCTGAAAACAACATGATTGCCAAAACAGCGATGAATAGTCCAAATGCATTTAGTACAAGTGGAAACCACACTTTTTTTTTGCTTTAACGCTCCTGGCAAGGAGCTAAAAAAATTATTTTTATTCATAATATCGCGCCTTTCACCGTTTTCAATTCTCCAAACTCCGTGAAGTTCTTCACCTCATAAAATTCTTTTTAAAAAAGCCGCTGTATCAGCAGCGGCTTTGCCTTTACTTATCTTTAGTTAGAACCATACGTACAAGAAGATGGGCCAATTCATGACGTTGCTCTTTACTTCCCACAAGCCATAACTCTTGTAATAGCTTTTCTTCTCTATTCTTAGGCTCCTCCTTCTTCGCTAGATAACCCGCTACTTTTTCTGCAGCTTGAGCTAGCGCTTCTTCACTAAGTCCTAATTTTTCTCCGATTTCGACTCTAGTGGCAAGGTATTTTTTAAAGTCCTCAAAATTAGAGAGAATATCATCCATTTTGTCATCGCTCATACGATCTAGTGTATCATCAACTTTATTTACATCGAGCTGACTATCTTTATCAACTAAATGATTTTTTTCACTCATTACTTCCACTCCTTTTTATCAGTTGTCCATAACAGACAGAGATTTTTCAATGAATGCCGGAATATCGTCTGGATTTCTACTACTAACTAAATTTCCACCACAAACTACCACTTCTTCATCAAACACATTGGCACCCGCATATTTTAGATCTGTTTGAATGGATTTAAATCCTGTAATGTTTCTTCCATTTAATACTTCAGCAGATATGAGCAGCTGTGGACCATGACAGATCACAAGCGTTTTCTTATTTAGAAACATCATTTTTTTCGTAAATGCCACAAATCGATCATCTGCGCGCAGTTCATCAGGTGAAACGCCACCCGGAATGAAAAGAACGTCAAAATCTTCCGCATTTACCTCATCAATTCCTTTGTCGGATATTACTTTAGCCTCGCCTTGTTTTCCTGTTAATTCTTGACCTGCTTCTGTACTAATTACTGTCAGAGAATGGTTTGCATTCTTAAACTGCTCAGCAGGTTTTGTATATTCTACATCTTCAAACATGCTTGTCATAAGTACTGCAATTTTACTCACTTTAGGCCCTCCTATAGATTAACTAATTGTGATTTACATAGTTGAATATTACCCCTCCTACTATCAGTCAAACATCCATCCTATTGTTCCTATCTTTTTCAATGTTTATGTTTTATTAACGGAGTGGAAGGGTAAAATTAATATGGAACCAAAACAGAACAGATTTAGAAAGGATGTTTAGAATGGCCGACAAAAAACAAGAACTAATTGATGGACTTAATGTGGATCTAGCAAATGAATACGCTGCTAGCATTATGTACACTTACAATGCAGCTGTTGTATCTGGTTTATATCGTCAAACACTAAAACCATTCTTTGAAAGTGAAATTGCAGATGAACAGGGACACGCTCTTTATCTTGCAGAGAAAATTAAAGTGCTTGGTGGTACACCAACAACCGCTCCTGCTGAAGTAAAACAGCTTACTGATGTGAAAGAAATGCTTATTGAAGCTAGAACGGCTGAAAAAGATACCATCGATCGTTATGAAAAACGTAAAAAGCAAGCAGAGGAACTAGGATTTACTGAACTAGTTGTGAAGCTTGATGATATGATCGCTGATGAAACACACCATATGGAAGAAATGGATCGCATTCTTAGCGATGCACGCTTCGAATAAGATAATTGATACAAAAAGGCCAGCCGGAACATTCGGCTGGCCTTTTCTTTGTCTATTCTTCTTCATCCTTTACGTCAATGATGCGCTTCCTGTAAGCATTCATGGCATTTTCCCCTAGCCAGTCAAGAAAGTGATAATTCACATACGCCCCGACTATTGCACCAAAACCAGGAATCATCTGAAGTAATTTAGGAAGGTCAATATAATCTCTATACTCGAGTTGAAACGACTTCCAATCATGTTCATCATTGAATTTATTTCTTATTTCCATCTGGTTAAGGTTATCATCCCAGTTAGCGATGCGCTCGTAACTGCTCCTCCTCGCCTCATCTGCTGAAAAAGCGAGTTGAAAAATCGTAAGAATAAACACTCTTTCTTCGAATTTCTTAGCATCATATCCATAAACACTGGCAAGATCAAAAAGGAATTTCATCTTAATGGATAAAAGCAAAGGAAAATCAGCTAAACCAAGAAGGATCCCACCTGCGCCTGTACCTGCTCCTTCTGTAGCAGCAATACGTTTATACTTAAGTATTAATCGTCTTGCTTTTTCATCTCTCACTTGAAGAGATTGATTGATATCTGGGTCTTTAACAGTATACGTATTTCCAGCCAGAACACCTTGGACCATTGTTTTAATACCATTTGTGACGATCGAATGGATACGTTCAGGTATTTTATCGTTAATCCGACTTTGTATTTTTTTTGCTGAACGGGAAACCATAGAAGATTTTTTCTTTATTTTTCGTTCCCAAGATTCAAGCTCTTCTTCTACCTCACTTAAATAACTCATGCTGCAAAACATCCTTTGGCTCTGACTTTTAACACCAAACCAGTCAACTAAATCTTCTGTTTCAGAGTACTGTTTCGAGATGTGGCTACGGCAACTGCCGCTGACCCAACAATAAGAATCAATCCAGCCGACACAATGTCAAAAGAAAGAACAAAAGAAATAACAGCAAAAGTAACTGCTTGTGCACCTAGTAAACGAATTAGCAGGGCGCGAAACGCCAATATTTGTTCTTTATCTGACAGTGGATAAAGTTTTACCATCACATGTGCCTCGTAGTGAGGGAACAATGTTCGAAGTTGAACAGCTGTTAAATAAATAATGAGCGCAGTCCCAATCACTTTACCTGTAACTCCAGGAACAAAAGCGATCACTACGAGTCCTAAAAGCCATAACCTAAAATAGATACCTAAATATTCATTACTTCTAATAAATGCTTTTTGATAGAGCGTCTCATAAACATTATTTGTTGGGAGAAGTTTCTCCGCAATTGAGCTTAATGTACGCCTTTGTTTCACAGACTGTTTTAATTTAGGGACATCCGTAAATAAATTAGCTGTTCGATAGAACTTCATACTTTGTTGTTCATCTAGCACAAGTAGCTTCTCCCATTTGATTGCATATTTACGTTGTAACGGAAGAAAGAATAGAAAAAGAATCGCTACAAGTATGAGACATGAGAGCGTTACGAAAATCCATGATGCCTGCGCCAGTAATAAATATGTTAATAGCATTGTAGTAAAAAGACGCACCATCGTATAAAGCCAGGAAGTTTGGTGAGCTGGTAAGTGGAGTTCCATCCACTTCATGATGACGTTAACTCCCTTTAATGCAATCAGCACAATAATTACAAACACGTAGTAAGGCGTTCCAGCAGACATCTCGTGCTGATAGAGAGGTGCAAGAATCGTCATAACGACAACGGTTATAAATACTTGAAGTCCGAAACTATACAATAGAGATTTACGAAAGTAGCCGTGTAAACGGTTTTCCGCTGGTAGCATAAATACTAGATCGGCTTCTGACAAAAAGAACCTTAATGGCGTTCGAACCACAGTCACTGCAGCAATGACTGTGATGACCGCTAATCCAGGAAATGTTTCAGGAAGTACTTTCAATAATTCACTGTAATAATACGCCCCGAATATGAGGGTAAGAACAAGCGTGAACAAAAAGCTGCTATTACCAATTAGTCTGAAGTAACGCAGGGCAATTTTCCAAAAGGCCCCTGCCCTTTCTTTCCATAACGTCTCAAGCTGCATCATTTGCCACTCCTGGTCGCTTCAATATAGACATCATCGAGCGTAGCAGCTTTATTACCGATTTGATGCCGTAATTCTGCCATAGTACCTGACATTACAATTCTGCCATCGTGCAGAATAATAAATCGATCGCAATACCTTTCAGCTGTTGAAAGAATATGTGTCGACATTAATACCCCTGCCCCTTCCTCTTTCATCTCCAGCATCATATCAAGGAAGGACTGAATCCCAATAGGATCTAAACCAACAAAGGGCTCATCTACGATATAAAGAGATGGTTTCACGAGAAAGGCACACATGATCATAACCTTCTGTCTCATCCCTTTAGAAAAATGACCCGGAAACCACTTCTTCATATTAGTCATCCGAAACTCTTTAAGAAGTGCTTCAGCTCTTTCTTTCCATTCTTCACTTAATTCATAAGCTAGAGCTGTCAGCTGTAAGTGCTCCCAAAGCGTTAACTCATCATACAACAAAGGTGTTTCAGGTATATATGAAAACTGTTTACGGTAACCATCTTTATTTTCAGAGAAGCTCGTACCACCCACGTGGATACGACCATTCATTGGGTCAAGTAAGCCAAGAATATGTTTGATTGTTGTACTTTTGCCAGCCCCATTAAGGCCAATGAGACCAACAATTTCATTTGAATTTACATTAAGAGAAAGATCATGGAGTACAGGCTTATTCGCCTGGTATCCACCAGTAAGATTGCTAACTTCCAGAATTGAATTCGTCATAGCGTTCCTCTCATTTCGCGTCATTTGTTTACATTTTAACAAACTTTCAATTGGAGCGTGAAACAATGAGTTGATTGATTCGTACAGCACCCTTCTCACTTACCCCTATCCACATCTTACCTTTTTCACAGAAGACTTTCCATAAAGGACATTTTTCATTTTATAGTCTCGTTGATATTATTTAACTTTTGTTATTGACTCAGTTAAGTATAGATTTAGTTTCCAGCCTAAGTAGTCAATCATCGAGATAATAAAACTCACAATACATGAATAGATCGTTGATATTAAGAACATCCTTATAGAGAGTGTGGCGTCTTCCCTTAAAACAAGTTGCACTCAGGGCTCTGCACCCCCGGCAGAGCCTTTTCTTGTTCCAATCCAATTATTCTTAAAAATAAATATTTCTTAGATCATATAGAAGTTTCGTTTAATCATTGGATTTTGTTTGCAAGATATGTAAGTACAGTAGAAAGAAGCGGTCTTAACGAAAATGAAAATTATGGTACGATATATAAAAAGATTGAAAGGATGATGAACATGAGCCATTCACCCGATTGCATATTCTGTAAGATTATTAACGGAGATATTCCATCTGCGAAAGTTTACGAAAATGAAGACGTTCTAGCCTTTCTAGACCTTACACAAGTAACAGAAGGACATACCCTCGTCATTCCAAAAAAACATCAGCAAAACATCTACGAGCTTGATCCCGAGACAGCTTCAAAGCTCTTTGCTGCAGTTCCTGAAATAGCAAATGCTTTAAAAGCGAACTTTTCTCCTGAAGGCATGAATCTTCTAAACAATAATGAAGCGATTGCTGGACAATCTGTTTTTCATTATCATCTACACCTTATTCCACGCTACGGTAAAGGGGACGGATTCGGAGCGGTATGGAAAACACACGAAAATGACTATGATGCTGACAAGTTACAGCGTCTTGCTGAAGGGATTCGTTCGCACATTAATTCTTAATGAAACTGTCTTGATACATAAAAGGAGACCATTTATGGTCTCCTTTTCATTTGGGTTCGTTTCATTTCTTTTAATGTATAAAAGCCATTCGGAACAACCCAATCTGGATGATCAAACGTTTGATCTAATCCATTTAACATCGTTGATATCTTTGTTCGTAAGTTTGGATTCCACCTTAATTCATGAATAAACTCTTCTCTATGACCTCCATACCCGACCATAGCCTTCAGCTCATTTAATAAATCTGCTTGCCACATAGAGGGGAGATTTGATTCCCCCGGTATATCTTTAAATCGTACATAAGAACCTTCTCTTATGTAACCGTGTGGGTAATAGTATGCGTAAACTCGTTCGAAATTCTCCCCTATTTTAAGGGTAAGCTTGCCATGAAGGTGCTCTCTTAGTACATAACCGCCTTCCGTACGATTTAACAGTTCTAGCTGTTCACGATCAACAAATGTAACCCACACTTCTGTCTTCGCTCCCTGAACTGGAGCAATGACAGCAGGAAGTGCTCCATATGGTGCTAGAAAGGAACCTGCTATGACGTCTGTATCCTTTATTTCTGCACGATAATAGAGAATGAAATCACTAACATCAGGATTGAGACTAAACTTATATTTGAGCTGTGCTAGACAGACATTCGATCCATATGCGAGAAGCGGGATTCGCTCTTCAATAGGAGATAAACCTTCTGATAACAGCAATTCTTCCACTGTAAACTGTTCTGTCGTTGCAAATGCAAGAGAACCCGACACGTCTTCCCCTCTTGCATAATGAACAATTTGCTTCTCTACTGGAGTATTTTGAACTTCATCAATTCGATGTGCTTTCCCGTTATGGTATAGGAAAGATGAAGCTGGTCGTGGACCAGGATAAATATCTGGATGATCGTATGGTCCGATATGAGTTGGTTTGTTTTCTCGATACATTAGTTCACACCACTTTCTTATCATTCACTTCTATATAGAATAGCAAAATGATGAAGCAGAACAAATGCTTCTGCTTCAATAGAACGAAATATTCGAAAAGATTAGAAAAAAATATAGCACCGCCGAATCCTTTAATGATAGGATGAGTACAAGTTAAATCGAGGCATCGCATTACATTACTAAAGGAGTGTCTATTAGTGGAACGTCGTTATAATTTTAATGCTGGCCCGTCCGCCTTACCTCAAGATGTACTTAATCATGCTCAAGCAGAACTTCTCAATTATCAACAGCAAGGTATGTCCATTATGGAATTTAGTCATCGTAGCAAAGAATATCAGAAAATCCATGATGGAGCCAATGAGCTTTTAAGAGAACTGCTTCACATCCCTGATGACTATGAAGTTCTTTTTCTTCAAGGCGGAGCAAGTTTACAATTCTCAATGATCCCAATGAATTTTCTTCAAACTGGTCAGCAAGGTAATTATTTCCTTACAGGAAGCTGGTCCCAAAAAGCATTAAAGGAAGCTCAGAAATTAGGAGACACGTATGTTGGTGGAAGTAGTGAACAAGATGATTTCAAACGTATACCAGAGATCGACACGCTACAATACAGTAACAAAGATGCATACGTTCACTTGACTTCAAACAACACAATACATGGCACCCAGTGGAAGGAATTCCCCAAGCATACCCATTCTCCTATCGTTGCCGATATGTCGAGCGATATATTAAGTCGATCCCTTCCAATTGACCAATTTGGTCTTATTTATGCAGGTGCTCAGAAAAACCTTGGTCCAGCAGGAGTAACTGTAGTCATCTTAAGGAAAGATATGCTCAAAAACATCCCAGATCAACTTCCAACAATGTTAGACTATCGTACTCACGTTGATAAGAAGTCGCTCTATAATACCCCTCCTTCGTTTGCGATCTATATGCTATCCCTTGTTCTTGAATGGACAAAGACTAAGGGAGGTATTAAGGAAATCGAAAAGATGAATGCTGAGAAAACAAATCTACTCTATGACACGATTGATAGTAGTAAAGGTTTTTATAGTGGAACAGCTGAAACAGCAAGTCGCTCATCAATGAATGTAACTTTCAATTTACCAGGAAAAGAGCTTGAAGAACTGTTCCTACATGAGGCGGCAGAAGAAGGTTTTGTTGGGTTAAAGGGCCATCGCTCTGTTGGAGGATGTCGTGCTTCCATCTATAACGCTGTTCCCCTTGAATCAGTTCGTGCATTAAGTGACTTTATGCAGACATTCCATCACAAACACAATATTTAACACTTTTCAATAGGACATTCGTTTGTTATGATATAAAAAATTAGTTCTTTCGCAGCAGGCACATAGCGCACTGATGGAGAGAACACCGTCTTTTGACGGAGAATGAGATGAGAAGAGGAGAGATTTCTTTATGAAAACAAAAAATTTAGTACTCATGGCTTTACTACTTGGTATTGGAACGATTCTACACGCAATTATACCTGGCTTAATTTCTGGCATGAAGAACGATATGCTTCTTACAATGATGTTTCTAGGAATATTACTATTTCCTGAGCGCAAAAGCGTTCTTGTACTCGGACTTGCGACAGGAGTTATCTCTGCTGCAACGACAACATTCCCTGGTGGACAACTTGCTAACATGATTGATAAACCTGTGACAGCTTTTGCTTTCTTTGGTCTTTATTTACTCGTTCAGCGGTTTGGCCAATCATTAGTAACAGTTGGAATTTTAACAGCAATCGGCACGATGATTAGTGGGGCTATATTCCTTGGAGCTGCTCTTGTCTTTGCAGGACTTCCTGGTGGCGCCGCATTCACTGGACTGTTTGTTACCGTTGTTCTTCCAACAGCCGTAGTAAATACCATTGCAATGGTACTAATCTTTCCAGTTGTACAATCAATCCTTAAACGTACTAGCTTCGCTTTCTAAATAAACACAAAAAAAACGGCCAAATTGGCCGTTTTTTTATATTTTCACTCCTGTTTCCCACTCTCGGAACTTTTCTAACTCATGCTTTAATTGACTTGCAACAAATCCTATTACTGCTACATCATCAAGAAGCCCGACTCCCGCTAATAAATCAGGAACCGCATCAATAGGACTAATAAAATAAAGTAATGCTCCTACAATCATAACGACTGATTTTTTTGAAATGTCGCGATAACTTCCTTTACGAAATTCCTGGACAAGTCTCGAGAACGTCTTCACATCCACCCACATCTCATCCATGCCCTTACGCCCATTGTATAGGGCTCCTTTTTTCAAGGATTCGATTGAAACATCCTTCATTTTGTCTTTATCCTTCATAACCGTTACTGCCTTCTTTGTCATTCTCTTAAAAACACTTTTAATCATACGATTCATTATTTCACGCTCCTTAAATACCCTTCTCTCTATAAGATACCTCAAATGAGCGTGATTCTAACCTTTTGTATCGTTTTTATGTTTGCAAGTTGAAAGCCGTGGGGAAAATAAAGGACATCATTAGAAAATAAGCATGGCCATCGATACCCCAAGCACAAGGAAAACAATCGCAAACGTACCAAATAAGTAGGCGCTTTTTTGCTTTCGGATCATTCGTTCATTGTGAAATGAATATTTTCTAATTAATAACAGCCTGCTTACTGTTGCGGTTAATAGTAGACTGCCAGCTGCAATAAGGAAAAAGATAAATCCAGCCATACCCGTCCCCTCCATTTACCTTAGCGTATACTAAAAGGTATATGTGATGCCCACTGCTTTCATAACCACAACGAATTAATGAAAGGAGAAAGCAGGATTCTTGACTGGGATGGCGAACTAATGTCTTTAAGTAGAAGTATAAGGATTTGGATAGGAAAGGATGAACATCATGGGAAAAGCAAAAACATTATTAACAGGGTTTGTAGTAGGCGGGGTAGTTTCCGCTGCTTCTGTACTTTTAACCACTCCGAAATCCGGAAAAGAATTAATGACTGACGCTAAAGAGAAGAGTGATGATATAAAGGAAGGGTTTACTAAGCTTAAAAGTGATCTTAACGAACTGACCGCTCAAGTAAAACAGCTTTCTTCAGAAGGCAAAGAAATTATTCAGGAAGTAGCCGCTGACCTTAAACGATCCATCTCTTCATTTCAACAGGATATTGAACCGAATTTAACTAGGCTAAAGGCAGATGTCGAGGAAATGCAGAAGACTATTGAAACAGTCAAAGAAGAAGTAAACAGTCCGGCTTCAAAATAGCCGGTTTTTTTACCGAAGATCAACAATATTCTAATATAGCTTGAATCATCTAGTTGTAAAGGAGGGCATTTATGAAAGAAGAACAGGAAATTTCTATTCAAGAAGCAATGATTTTTAGCCATCGAATTGGCCAATTAAGCAAAGCACTTTGGAAATCTGTTGAGCGAGATTGGCAAGATTGGCTCAAGCCATTCGATCTCAATATTAATGAGCACCATATTCTTTCAATTGCTTATCATCTTGACGGCTCTTCAATATCAGATATTGCGAAGTTTGGCGTTATGCACGTCTCAACAGCGTTTAACTTTTCAAAAAAACTTGAATCTAGGTCTCTCCTCACATTCTCAAAAAAAGAGAATGATAAGCGAAATACATATGTACAGCTTACCGAAAAGGGAGAGAAGCTGCTTCAGGAAACATGGAAACATTATTCACCAAGTCGAGATAGTGTTTTGAAAGCTTCCATGCCGATTAGAGAACTATACGGTAAATTCCCTGAATTTACTGAGATGATGTGTGTCATTAAAGGCCTATATGGTGAAGACTTCATGGAAATCTTCCAAAAATCTTTCACCAAGCTTGAAAGTGAATTCTCTAGAGAACTCACTGAACAAGATGATAAAGAGCGCTCCAATCTTTTCTAACGATAAGGCGACACTTTTAATAGCGTCTCCATAAGTTCTCTATAAACCTCTTCTTGAGATTGCAGTGCTTTAATGGTTGAGAGGGGCTCCAATTTAATATTTAACATCCCTACGAAATGCGTGAGCAACGTGGAACGGTTCAAGAGACCCTCCTCGATCTGCTCATGCATTTTTTGGTTCACCTCTACGCATAATTGATATACTTCTGACACTTCTGACTCTGTCAGCCCTCTGTCAATCACAAGGCGGTAAAAGGGATAGTCTCCTTCCTCTTCCATCTTTGCAAGTAGGCGCATATGAAATTCAATTTTATCTAATCTTTTGTGGATAGCTTCCATCTGACTTAACTCCTTACTGTGCAATTAATAGTACTTATAGTTTAACGGAACGGGTTTTAAATTGAAATGTATTTTCCAGACTAATCCAGCGCGAAAAACCGCTGATTTTGTCAAAATAATTTTGACTAATTTCTTTCTAAAAAAACGTGTTGATTTCTTCCGAGAATCGCTGTACAGTATACGAGTATTCAATAAACATCAACTAAATTGAAAGCTACGGAAGCAGGTGATTCTTATGAATTGTTGGAAATCGATTTATCTACATCGCGAATTCGGTACACATCGATTAACGATTTTCTCGATGCCGTTAACCTTATTATACTTTATTGCGTTTTATCTTGTGTTCAGTATGTTATACCCGACAACAAAACATGCGATCGTACCAATTTTACCGTTTCTCGGTTCCTTAGCTGTCCTTTTCCCTATTCATAAGCTAATACACTGGCTTCCTTTAACAATAGCCGGATTAAAAGCAACAATGAAATTAGAAAAAGGATTTGTGATCGTACCGATGATGCGCTGTGAAACGTGCAGCCCAATTTCACGTAACCTCTTTTTAATTGCGGCACTTGCACCTGCGGTTTCGATTACGACCGCAGCTATAATTGCGTCAGTTTATATGCCAGCTTATGTATCGTTCTTCTCGATCCTAGCAGCTATAAATCTTGGGTTTAGCTTTAGTGACTTCCTTTACGCTTCTCAGGTGCTCCGTGCACCGAAGAATGCTTATGTTGAGGATCGAAGTGAAGGTTTCCATATTCTTATTAAACGGGCTTCTTAATAACTAATCTGACACTCTATTAAACAATAGACTTCAGAGAGAAAGAATAAAATATGATGCCCCTAATAGATTAGCTATACAACAGTAATTGCTCGATTTTGAGCTCATTAACATAGCTAATAGAATAAAAACAGAGCGCTGAAATTCAGCGCTCTGTTCTTTTGGATTGGCCACTAGGTCAGCAGTATTGAATTCTTATGAGACTTCCTTCATAATAATATTAGGACAAGGAACTAATTAATAGGATAGTAAGCATCGAAAACAATTTCATCATTAGGAAGATCGAATGATTTAGCCCTTAGTTTCATATCATTCTTCAATTCTAATTCGCTTACAGCCATGTAGATTGTCCCTTCATCAGAATCAATTGTTATTTCAGGCGGCAATGATGCCTGCTTTTTTATAAAAGAAAGAACTTTATCACTTGGGAGTTCAAGCAAACCAATTTGAAAAGATTTTTCTTTTAATAAAAGGTCACCATTTGGCTGTACCTGTGGCTCGAACTTAAGAAAAAAATCAACTTTACGATCAAAAATCGTCACATACCCCTGAAAAGTTGCAAGTTCATCAAGGTTTACATTATAACCGATGTTCTTCTGTTTCTCGCTATACTTTTCAAGTTCTCGATTGATGATCTCGTTCAATTCATCTTTTTTCATCTGGATGGAAAAGGTTGTTTCAAAAGGTTCTTCTGTGTTTTTCTCATTTGAGAGTTTGGCAATTTCACTTTCAGGAAAATAGTATTGATAGAATCCTACTATTCCTGCGAAGATGAGAATGACGGCAGCGAAGAGAATGATAAAGGCCGCCTTCCATCGGTTTTTAAACATTTGAACAGCTCCTTATGGGACGAATATTTTCCATGATACTACGGATCGAAAGATAAGTTAAAGTAAACCGTTATATATTTCTTCGAATTATCGAATTGGACTCTGGGAGGTACTGAAATGACCATGATTGGAATATTCTTCATCCTATTTGCGACTTTCATTCTAGTCACATTTAATTCAATGACAAATGCACTATGCTTGAAGAAAAACATTCCTGAAGAAAAACAGCCTAATGTATTTAGAACCATTAACGTTCTTATTACTATTTTGCTCATTTCTTCATATGTAGAAGTTTTATTCACTTAGAATCTTAGGTAGCCTATTACCTAACGAACGATTGAAAAAGATGAGGCCAAATGCCTCATCTTTTTTAGTGGTTTTAACCCGGTTAGGGAATCACACTGTATTCTCGCTTTTATTATATCAATTTCCCATAAAATTCGCCTGTTTTGTGTAATTTTTCTCATATTTCCAATTGAATTTAACTTCACTTATCTTTCTATGCTATAGTATTAACTGTATCACAATTTTGTTAAATTTAACTAACCCTTTAGGAGTGTATGTTTGATGAAAAAAATGTTCATAATGCTTTCTGCATTGATCGCCCTACTCGCGATATCTGCTTGTAGCAATGACTCTGCGGATAATTCAGAAGCCGTAGTCGAAACAAGTGCTGGAGATGTTACAAAGGAAGAGTTCTATCAAGCGTTAAAAGATCAATCTGGTGAAGCAGTATTAAGTGACCTTGTCCAAACTAAAATTCTTGAAGATAAATATGATGTATCCGATAAAGAAGTCGATGCAGAACTTGATAAAATTAAAGAAAACTTTGAAACCGATGAACAACTTGAACAAGCCCTTCAATCAAATGGTTACAAAGACCTTGAACAATTCAAAGTTGATGTACGTAAGCAGCTATTAGCTCAAAAAGCTGCAACTGAGGGAGTAGAAGTTTCAGATGAGAAGCTAAAAGAATTCTACGATGAAAACAAAAACCTTTTCACTGAACTAGAAGCGAGCCATATTTTAGTTGACGATGAAGACACTGCTAAAGAAGTTCAAAAGAAATTGGAAGATGGCGGCGATTTCGCTGAGCTTGCCAAAGAGTATTCTAAAGATGGATCTGCTGAAAACGGTGGCGATCTTGGAGTCTTCAAAAAAGGCGACATGGTTGCTGAGTTTGAAGAAGCAGCCTTTGCCTTGAAAGAAGGCGAAGTAAGTGATATCGTCCAATCACAATTTGGGTATCACATTATTAAGCTAAAGAAGAAAACGGTGATGCCGTTTGAAGATGCTAAAGAACAAGTTGAAGAACAATATATGTTACAAAACGCAAAAGATGTTCCAACTGTAATCGATGAGCTTATTAAAGAGTCTGATATTAAAGTAAAAGACGATCAGTTTGAAGATCTCTTTAAAGTCGAAGAAGCTGATGACGAACCAGCTGATGACAGTGCTAACACTGAAGAAGAGTCCAAAGAGTCAAATGAATAAATAAAAAAAACGAAAGA
>NZ_JBITPM010000045.1:0-7622 GCF_050467905.1 Pseudalkalibacillus sp. NRS-1564
GCGGAGACGAGCGTTTAGAAACGGAGATATTGGAGCTCTTGAACTAGAACACGCTTTTTGTGTTCATCTAAAAGCCCAAAACATCACCTTCCCAGCTGTCACATCCCCTCTCACCAATAAAATCTCAAAATAAAAAAACACCCAGTCGGGTGTTCTTCACTCACCCTCCACTAACCGGAGGAATAAACGCAACAACGTCCTGATCGTTTACAACCTGATCTTCTGCCGCGTATTCTTCATTAATCGCCGTCATCGTATGATCAAGAGAAAGATCTGGATAATCGTTCATCAGAATTTGTTTCAGCTCAGAAACAACAAGCTGTGATTCCGATCGTTCTAGCTTTTCCTTCCCGATTTGCTCCTGCTGTTTGGCAAAGAAAAGAACAGTAATCATTTCTTTTCCTCCTTTGGTCATTTATTTTTGTATGAGGTCTTTTCAAGCTGATCACCAATCCACTCTTCCCCGTCGGTCCAGTACTCTTTTTTCCAAATTGGCACGATTTCCTTTATACGCTCAATCGCATAGCGACTGGCTTCATAACTTTCAGCGCGATGTGGGGAAGCGACAGCAATCACAACGGCAATGTCACTAATTGCTAATTTACCGATTCGATGCACAATAGAAGTTTGGACTGTTGGCCACTTCTCACGAATTTCTACACCGATTCGTTTCAACTGTTTTTCTGCCATAGAAGGATAAGCTTCATACTGTAGCGAGACCGTTTGCTTCTCACCAGTAAATTCTCTTACTGTTCCAATAAACGTGTTGATCGCCCCAGCCTCAGGACGGATTACACTACTAATCACCTTATTTACATCTATTTCTTCAGAAGTAATCAAGTAATATTCCATTTTCAATCTCTCCTTAAACCCTTCAATACATCATTTATTCAACGATCCATTTCATCATATTGATAGCTATTCTTCACAACCACATCGAGCTGCTCTTTTACAATTGTTCCAATAATATGGCTTTTTTCTAAAAGATCAAGATCTTCAGCATCTCTTATAATAGCAACCTTAGGATAGCTTTCCTCTTTATAGCCTTCTATAAGAATAAGGTCAACATCAAACATTTCATATAATCGTATTAACTGATTAAGATCCCACTCATTTTCTTGCGTTACTTGAACGGATACCATTCCGCCACCGCTAACTCCGGTCACTGTAGCACCAGCCTCGCGATGACGCCCCGTGTCTTTATTCTGATCACAGACGTCAGGAGCACCATGTCCGTGATGCTTAATAACGCCAACCTTCTTACCAGCTGAGGTAGCCATTTCTATAAATTTCTCCGCAAAAAGCGTTTTTCCGCTATTTTGATAACCGATTACTTGTAAGATTGGTATTCTCATTAGGACTCAGATCCTTCCTCTCGTAAAAGAAGGAGATCAACGATATCACCCGCTTTAAATCCTCGCGTTCCACCGGGTAGTACCGTGAAAGCATCGGCTTCAGCAAGTGACGTCACGCTTCCGGATTTATCAAGACCCGTTGGCTTCACATATATACGCCCTTCCCTTTCCTCTGTCTTACTTCGTACAAACCTGGTAAACGGATTCGGTTTAGGAAAATCAGTTAGTAACGTTCCTTTACTTCTCATACGATAAGGGAATTCCGAGAAAAGGGCACGCTTGATGATTGGTCTTGCGAATAATTCAAATCCTACAAAACAAGCGGAAGGATTACCTGAAAGACCGAACAAGAGTTTACCATTCCATTCTGCTACAGTCGTTACACTTCCTGGTCTCATGCCTACTTTATTAAATAAGACGGTTGCCCCTAATTTTTCATAAATAGCAGGAAGATAATCATAATCCCCTACAGAAACGCCTCCTGTTGTAATGAGAAAATCGACTTTACTTAACGCTTCTTTTACAGAAGTAAAACACGTCTCAAAGTCATCATCGAGCTTTCCAAAATAAAGCGGTACGCCTCCAGCGGCTTTAATTTGACCTTCAATCATTGGGGAGTTGCTATTACGAATTTTTCCTGGTTGAAGAGCTTCTTCAGGGTTCAATAGCTCTGTACCAGTAGCGTATATCCCAACTTGTGGTTTACGAGCAACGGGCACATTCGCATAGCCAAATGTGGCAAGAAGCGCTTTCACTCCAGGTGTAATCCGTGAACCTTTCTCAATCAATACTGTACCTGCTTTTGTATCTTCTCCTTGTAAGGAAAGGTTGTCGCCTTTCGCTACTTTTCGTTTCAACTGGATAAATGACTGACCATCCTCCTCCACTTCTTGAACAAGCTCAAGCATGATCACAGCATTCGTTCCTTCTGGTATTGCTGCTCCTGTCATAATCCGGATCGCTTCATTTCTTTCTGGAACTTTTGATGCAACCGTTCCCGCTCCTATTTCTTCAATTACTTTTAATTGAATTGGGTTGTCTCTTCCTGCTTCGTATGTATCTTCTGCTCTTATAGCGAACCCATCATATGGGGAACGATCAAACGGTGGAACATCATGATCGGCTTTCAAAGCAACACCGAGATGACGTCCGTCGCTTTCTTCTAGCGGAACCGTTTCGATTTCCCCTTCATAAGAGAGGTTCATCACTTTTTGAACAGCTTCTTCTACAGTGATTGGCTTCCTTCTCTCTACCATCATCTCATCTCCATCTGTTATGATTTTCCTCTTCATTGTAACAAAGATCAAGACTCTAGAAGTAAAATTCGAATGAATATACACTGCACTGAATAGATTGTTAGTGATGCATCTTATATGGAAAGGAGTGATGATCATGCCTCAAAATCAATATCGGGTAAAGCCAGGCGATACACTGCTTAGAATTGCGGATTCTCATAACCAATCTGTCAATGAACTCAAACAAATCAATCAGCTGAACTCAAATATTATCTATGTAGGTCAAATGCTACGGATTCCTTCTGCAACTGATTATCCATCTTACACAGTCCAACCCGGAGATACATTGTTAAGCATATCCGATCGCTTTCAAATTCCTGTTGAAGAAGTAAAAGAATTAAATCAATTGCCATCTAACCTCATCTACGTTGGTCAGCACCTTGATATTCCGGCAAACCGCTCAATGCGAATCAACTATACAGTAAAAGCTGGAGATAGCCTTTATCAAATTGCAGTGAACAACAATACAACACCGAAGAGTATCAAAGTATTAAACGACTTAACGACAGATGACCTTTCCATTGGCCAAACGCTTAAAATTCCAGTATATACAGAAGTTGTCGTAAAGGCAGATCGGGCGAATGTCAGAACTGGTCCTGGTAAAGGGTATAACATCATTGCTCAGATGAGAACGGGGGCTAAGCTCGCTGTCGAAGGCATTCAAGGTAACTGGTACAAAGTGCAGCTATATGATGGCACGAACGGATGGATCTCCGATAGTCTCGTTACCTTTAATGCATATGGTGATAAGTTGCCAGTATCAAGAATTATCGGATACTATACGCTTGAAGAAGGTCCATCCCTTCCTTCTTCGTATAAGTCGTTCGTGTCAAACCGTTCTGCCCTATCTCAACTTGCTTTATTTCTGTTTCGAATTAGCGAGTCAAATCCAACAACGATTGAGAAGTTTGGGAAGTTTAGCGATAGAGAGATCGAGAAACTCGTTCAACTGGCTCATGATCAAAACATCAAAATTATGCCGGTTGTTCATAATCTGCTATACAAAAAAGGCGATACCGAACCGAGTAAAAAGGTTGTTCAAACACTCGTTTCAAGTGAAGAAAATCGTCGCGCATTTGCTTTAAACTTAGTTAAATTAATTGAGAAGTATAATTTTGATGGAGTTGACATCGACATAGAGGATGTTTATATCGAAGATGCGGATAAACTGACGCTTCTCTATCAGACGATCGGGGAAGAGCTTCATAAGAAAGGATATTTCTTTTCAGCAAGCGTTCCATCGAGAGCATCAGATGAATTAGTGAATCCATTTTCAGACCCATTTAACTATGCTGAAATTGGTAAAGCTGTTGATCAATTTATTGTGATGCTCTATAACGAATTTGGCTGGCCTGGCAGTCCAGCTGGTCCTGCAGTAACTGCCGGGTGGATGAAAAAAGTAATGACTTATGCTAAAACGAGAATCCCCCCTGAGAAATTAGTATCCGCTATCTCTGTATTTGGGTTTGATTTCAATCTTGATACGGATAAAAGCACTTATGTCACGTATGACATGGCAATGAAATTGAAAAAGAAACACAATGCAGAAGTTCAATTTGACGAAGAGCGTCAAACGCCATTTTTCAGATATAAAGATGAAGAAGGAAATCAGCACGAAGTTTGGTTTGAAAATGAACAAAGCATTGAAGCAAAAATCCGCTTAGCTAATGAACTTGGTGTCCAGGGCGTAGCGCTATGGAGATTGGGTATGGAAGACCCTGCAATTTGGAATATGATTAATGACAAGATCATTGTGGAACGAACGGAATAGAAAACGTCATTCTCTCATCCTCGCTTACTTTAGCGATTACTCATACCAAAAAAAAGGAAGAGGAGCCCCTCTTCCTTTCCTACTTTCATTATCTAATGCCTAACGCAATTTTTGCATAGCGTGACATGTTATCTTTTGACCATGGTGGGTTCCAAACGATGTTAACATCCGCATCGTTCACTTCTTCCACGTCAGATAGCGCGCGCTTTACATCGTTAACAATTGTACCAGCTAATGGGCAACCCATTGCTGTTAATGTCATAACGACTTGTGCAACACCTTCATCATTTAGATCGGCTTCGTATACGAGGCCAAGATTCACGATGTCTATCCCAAGCTCAGGGTCAATAACATTCTCAAGAGCTTCAAATAATTTATCTCTCATTTCTTGATCTGTTTGTTCAGACATAGCATTCTCTCCTTTCATACATGTACTTCCAACCTTCATTATAACAAATTGAGGTTTAACTTAAACCGAAAAGCCTTAATTCTATAAATGAGTTTTAAACCAATCCACTAAAGCAAGGACAGCTTCACGTGAAACTTTATGGCCAGAAGTCTCATCTTTAATAAACTTCAGGCGGTCATCTGCTCCTTCATAGAGCGGTTTAATCTGGTTATAGAAATCGTAGGTAAGGGTATAAGGAACAACTTTATCGACTGTACTATGCCACATCATTAGTGGACGACCATCAAGTTTATCTTCTTGAAGAGAAAGATCATAGGACTGCAATCCTTCAATTTGTGTTATCATCTCTTCTTCAGAGATAGGGAGACTAAACCCTTCTTCCTTTAAATAACGTATTTGTGCATTCGCTAATTTGAAATAAGAAGGTGAGCCCATTAAAGAGACGGCGGCTTTAATCCACGGATACTGTGTAAGGGCACCAAATGTAAGGATTCCGCCCATGGATGTACCAGACATACCGATTCGGTCTTCTTGAACGAGGTTCCGATCCACAAAATGCTGCCTTAGTTGATCAAGTTCGGTTAAGCTTTGTATCACAATTTCCCAAAACACATATTGCCTCTTTTTCCCTGATAGGTCGTCTTCACGTTCACCATGATGCACAGCATCAGGCAGAAGAACGCGATATCCTTCGCCTGCTAGAAGATAAGCGATGTGAAGATTATGTTCTTTTGCACTAGTAAATCCATGTTGGAAGATAACTAATGGCAACTTATCTTCAGCAAGGTTAGCGTCCACTATGTGTAAGACAGGTGTATTCTCTATGTATTCATTAACAATTGTTATCATCATCTTGCTCCTTTCCTTTAGCAACCATTATTCTCCTCTATCGTACCACTCATATAGTTGATTGAGAAATTTAAGAAGAGCCTAGGAAACATAAAAAACATGCAAGCAGTCGCTTGCATGTTCTGTTTGTTAATTTTTAATTTGCTCTTCGTGACTTTTTTCTACTGATTTCATATTTTCAAGCTTATTGTAGTATTGAGTTGGAAACTGTGATCCCTCATACACCATCTTGCTATCTCCACTATCATCTGACTGATCCGGTGTTGTTGGATTACCCGCCTTCTCAATTGGTAAGGTATCGTTAAACTTCTTAGTCACTTGCTTCCGAATATCGTTAGCTTTTGATTTTAATTTCGTTCTCTTCTCTTCATCCTTAAGTAAATAGGATGAAATGCCGATTGTCCCTGCCGCAATACTTGATATTAGCAATGTCTGTTTCTTAGTCATAATCGACTGCCACCTCCAATGGAATGATAGTTAAAGTGTACCCTTCTTAACAATTCCTCAAACGGCTATCATATCCTTTTAACATTCTTGTCAAAATTTTAATATTCCTAAATAGACACATATATGGTTGCCATGTACAATTAGTATGTAAACACCAAATGACACTTTTCAAAGGAGCTTCTATGACAACTAAACCGCATCTAATCGCAATTGATCTTGATGGCACGTTGTTAAACAGCGAAAAGAATATTTCTGAACGCACTAAATCCGTTATTGCCGAAGCTAGAAGACAGGGACACCATGTTGCCATCGCAACAGGGAGGCCTTATCGAGCAAGCGTGCGCTATTACAATGAATTGGCACTTGATTCTCCAATTGTTAATTTCAATGGAGCTTTTGTTCATCACCCTCTTGATCGCTCTTTCGGGACGTATCATTCACCAATGGAATTAAATACGGCTAGATCGATCGTCTCTTCTTGTAGTGAAATTAACGTAAAAAACATCATGGCCGAAGTGTTGGATGATGTTTATTTGCATCAGCATGATGAGCTGATTATGCAAAATATGATTATGAACGAATCCTCTATCTATACAGGTGAGATTCACAAAAACCTTAAAGATGATCCTACATCTCTTCTCATTCATCCACATGAACAGCAGCTCGCTGATCTTCGCTCAATGTTAAAAGAGCATCACGCAGAGATGATCGAGCATCGCGTTTGGGCTGCTCCTTTAAACATTATTGAGATTGTTCGAGCAGGATTAAACAAATCAGTAGGGCTTAAACGGTTAGCCGAGCATTTCAATGTCCCTCAAGAAAGAATTATTGCCTTCGGGGATGAAGATAACGATCTTGAAATGATCGAATATGCTGGAACTGGCGTGGCGATGGGCAATGCGATTACTGATTTAAAAAATATATCTAACGAAATCACGATGACTAATGAAGAAGATGGTGTTGCTTCCTTCCTTGAAGAAAGGCTAAACATTATCCTACCTGATAAAAGACAGCTATCCTAAGCTGTCTTTTTTTTGTTTAATGAAATCAGGATGAAGATCGAATAATTACTGATCGATGAACTCATCCTATAAAAGAAAGGGAGGGATTAATCATGGCAAAGAATAGTAAAACAAAGAGAATGGTAAAAGAAGGTGCGGATCGAGTTGTCCAAAACATGGACCAACACGACCTGACAAGCTTAAGCAATGAACAACGTAAGAAACAACAACAAGAAAATTTGTCAGGTGGTGAATAACGATGGGTAATCGTCATTTTCAGCTTGCTCGAGAAGCCGTTGCAAAAGCGGAGCAAATGGCTGCAGGTCATCCAGAGTTGCAAAACCAAATCGATGTGGCCCAAAATAATCTTTCTGCAGCTTTTCACCAATCTACAAGCGCAGAAAAAGAACAGCTCACATCTTACCAGGCAGTTATACAAGAACTTAGCCATGAATCATCCAATAAACCCTTTTAGTTTCCACGAAGAAGAAACCC